>NZ_JBHTLD010000099.1:0-17250 GCF_042678745.1 Pontibacter rugosus
ATATTTGATATAAAATATAACAATGTTATAAGCAATAGAAATAATTACATGTATAGTGATTATAACTGTACTAACCTTATAAGTAGAGATAGAGCGAATGCCAATTCTAACAGTTCTAAACAACAAAGGCGGTGTGGCCAAGACGACAACGGCTATTAATATAGCTTCAGGGCTTGCGGCAGAGGGCAACCGAGTGCTGCTGATCGACCTGGATTCGCAGGCTAACCTGACTATATCAACAATAGGGCAGGAGAACGATGCGCATGTGGGCCACTGGCTGAGCGGTGAAAAGCCGCTGTCAGAGGTGGTGCAGCCATATGTACCGAACCTGAGTATTATACCCTCATCCAAGGCGCTGGATATATACTCGAAGTTTATAGGCTCGGAGGAGGACTATCAGTTTAAGCTCAAGGACCGGATAGACTCTGACAGGCTAACAGAGCAGTACGACTACATCTTAATAGACAACGCACCTTCCCTTACCACGCTGGCTTATTGCTCGCTGGTGGCAGCAACACACGTGCTCATCCCCTCAGCTCCTGAATACTTCTCCTTCGCCGGTATCGACAATATCATGCAGTCTGTGGCCAATGTGAAGAAGCGCTATAACCGGCACCTTCAGGTACTAGGCATCTTCTTTACAAAGTATCATTCCTCATACCGTAAAAAGGTGGCAAACGATGTGGTGGAGGCAGCAAGAGATACCTTTGGGGACCTGGTGCTCTCATCTACCATCCGGGTAAACGCCTCGCTTGAAGAGGCGCAGATGATGCGCCAGCCGGTGTACAATTATGCACCTGACTCCAATGGTGCGACAGATTACGCTAACCTTCTAGAAGAGATAAAGACAAGACTATAATGGCCAAGCAAGCAAAACCAGATTTCAAGTCCATAAGCCGAGGCGTGACAAGCTTTGACCGCCAGATGTATGAAGACAAGCCAGAGCAGGTGAAAGGGCAGGAGCCTGTAACTGAGGAGGCGGGAGAGGAGGATCTGATGCCGTTTGCCACGAGGCTGCCTGCCTCGCTCGTGATGCGGATACGCCAGCATTCTTATTGGGACCGGGAGGGGATTATGGAGACCATCACTAACGCAGTAATGGAGTATCTGGATAAGCAGGAGGGGAGCGATAAGCCACTGCCCCCGGAGGTGCTGAAGAAAGCAACAAGAGGCCGCAAAAAGAAATAGATACTCCGGAATAAAGCTGGTTGACCAGCTTTATTCCGGCGCAGAAGTTCTGGCGCGAGAATATGATCTAGTTCATTATCTACGGCAGCTTTATGGTTGTGCTCCCCTAAAGCATGTCTGCAGTAGTCGAGCGACAGGAGGAGGCAATTAATCTTCTGATTAGGTAATGTTCATTAACCTCCTAATTTCTTTTCCCCTTTTGTATTTAAAGCCATTATTTCACTGAGATTAGAGCATAGGCGATAACAAAGTCTCAGCTCCAGGAGGGGCGCTTGCTTGGCGCGGGCAGGAAAGCTACTTTGCCGGCAGCTGAGGAATGGGGCACAGCGCAATGAGGAAGCTGGCGGAAGGGTGGCCAGCGTACGGGAAGTTCTCTGACAGATTAGGATAATCTGGCGGAGTGCTGGACGGAGGGAGCAAAGCTTGCCGGGGAGGGGTTACCTTGCCAAGGATGTCTGCTGATGGCAGCGCCTAAACTGACTGCAATGGCCACGAAACAACAGCTTACTTCCTCATAAGACGTTTCAGCACCAAGTTCCATTTCCCCAGTAGTGCTTCTGATAAACATAATAAGTGTTATTGGCAAGGCTTTACCTGAAAGGTATCACCAGAGAGTTTTGAATCTTCAAATTCACTCTTATCTTAAAGGAGGAACAACGTAACAGATACCGCCCAGCAAAAAACTACACGGCCTGCTTGACTTCTTGCTAAGAACCCCTTCAATGCCTTAGCAGCCTTCTTGTCTTTGAAACAACGTGTCTTTGCTAGGCCCGTACAGATTGTGCATCCGGCTCCAGCCGCTGCCCTGACCCTCCGACACGATGAACTTGAAGTTTTTGGACCCTGCTGCATACCTCCCCTCTGTTCCCCACTTTTGGGTAAAGCGCATCGCCCAGGTCGGCCTCATTACCAAAGGCGCTGTATACTTCCTGCTCGGCGTGCTGGCACTGGCGGCGGCTTTTGGGCTGGGCCGAGACACGCGGGAGGTAAACAGAAAAGAGGTTTTCCTTTTCATAGAGGAGCTGCTTCTGGGGAGGGTGCTGTTGCTGATCGTCTCCGTAGGCTTGGCGTGCTACTGTGCCTGGAGGCTGCTGCAGGCCATCACAGACACGGAGGGAAAAGGGGCCGGCATCACAGGGCTTGTCTACAGGGCCCGCTACGGGGCCAGCAGCGCCTTTTATGGGCTTCTGGCGTTTGTGTCGGCTAGGCTGGCGGTGAGCAGCGGTAGCGACGGCGGGAGCATCAGGCAGGCGTTCATCACGGAGGTGCTGCAAAATGCTTTGGGCCAGTGGCTGGTCTTATTTGGAGCGGCGCTCATTGGCCTTGGCGGGGCTTACTTCATTTACGAAGGTCTCTCCGAGGAATACCGGAAAAAAATAAAGGAGGCTGGGTTAGGCCACAAAGCCGAAGAGGCGATGATCAAGACCGGTAAGTTAGGCTATGTCTCCCGTGGCGCGGTGTGGGGCGTTTTAAGCTACCTGCTCGCAAGAGCCGCGCTGGACGCACAAAAGGGAGGCGCCGGGAGTGTCTTCCATTTCCTGGAAAGCGCTCTCTACGGAGCCTATCTATTGGCAGTTGTGGCGCTCGGACTTATCTGCTACAGCCTGTTTGTTTTCATTGAGGCAGGGTTCCGGTACCGTAGCAGGTAGAAGCTGCGATACATAGCTGTCGTCCTCTCTAATCTAATAGCCTGCCCCGAGAGAAATTCAGAATACAGTGAGAGCTGTGCTCTTTCACCACGATCAGCAGAGAGCCGTGTTTTCAGCAGGTGTGGCTGAAGACAAAGCTGATTAGAAGAGTTCCCTAGACCACTAGGAGTCTCCCCGTTGACAGGCACCCGTCTTAGAAGTTGCCTGTTGTGGAAGCGCTTGCTCCTCTAGCTGCCAAGCAACCAGTCAAAAGCCTCTTGCTCGCTTTCAAAGAACATCAGCTCATACTGGTTCTTCGCCTCAGCGTGCATGCCCCGGATAAGCATCCGTTGCAACACCTCCTGCCCTACCACAGAGGCAAGCTTCTTGAGCCTGCTCTTGGGAAGCAGCGTTTTGATATAGAAGGTACTCCAGTCTCTGTCCTCGGCTGAGATCAAACCAGCCTGCAGGTTATCGAAAAGTGCCCGCTCAACCCGAAGCTTCATAAGCAGGTTTAGGAAAAAGGTAAGGGCCTTGCGGTACTCCAAGGAGGAGGGGCGACGCTTCCATACCAATCTGACCATGGCATGAGACGCGTAATAATCAAGCGTATAGAATGATGTATCCTCCAACATCTCAACCCCTTCCAAGCGTGCGTCCGCTGTAGCCATGTCTTCTTGCCTTATTTACCATAAAGATACAATTTGCAAGTGAGATATTCGCAAACGCTAAAAGGATAATAGTGAACGCCACATCGTGGCATACTTTGACTGTTGCACGTATAGGAGAATTTTACCCTTATATCCGCATCATTCTAAACAAGGTAAGCTAAGGTGATAGAGAAAACGCTGGCATCGTATCCACATATTACCATCAAATACAGCCTAAGCATGGACGTTCTGCTCGTGGACTGGACGGGCGACCAATCCAGGAGCAGCGTGATGGACGGCTGCGAGAAAATACTACATTACCTCCGGCAGTACAGGAGCGCCAAGGTGCTCAATGACAACACCCACGTAACCAGCATCTGGTCTGACGCCTCGGAATGGGTGGCCACGGACTGGTTCCCCCGGATGCAGGCAGGCGGCTGCAGGCTTTTTGCCTGGGTTTACTCGCCGAACCTCTACAGCAAGCTCTCCACAGACCAGACCCTGCTGCACGGCTCGGGAGGTGTCATTGCCACCACCTTTGATAACAGCGACACAGCCATGGCTTGGCTTATGGCAATGGGATGACTCATATGCTATATCGCTGCGCCATTGTTTGAACATAGACAATTTATTAATAAAAGTTGACTTTTATCATCTTTTACCGGTTGAAAAGAAGCTACCTTTACAGGTTAAAAGGTCAGTTCTACTTTTGAAACTTTTCGATGGGCACTAACGCAACTTTACCGGGCTCTCTAGTGATAAACCTTCTGCACACGCTGCCTGGGAACTTTTTGGCTCTTACTCCTGACCTGCAGGTCGTTATTGCCAGTGCAGGATATACCCGATTGACAGGTGTGGAGAAGCAGCGGCTGGAAGGGAGCCTGTTGCCTGATGTGCTGCCAGCAAGCTTCGCAAAATACTGCGCCCTTGTGCAGGACATGGCCACGGAAGCTGTGGCCTCGGACGAAGAAGTCAGCCGCCTTTTCTGCGGGAGCTTGGATGCCGGCGCATCCAAGCTTGATCAAGAGCCCTTGTGGCGCATGTCCTGCAAACAGATAGTACAGGCCGAGGGGCAGGTATTCCTGCTGTACACCGTCGAGGATGCCACAGGGGTGCACCAGGGTGAGGAGAAGGAGCGGTACCGGCTGCTGCAGGAGGCTGGGCACCTCATTGTGTGGGACTGGGACAGCAAAAAGCAGACTACCTGGCGCAGCGACGGTTTCTTCAGCGTACTGGGGATCGACAGGGCCGCCGCTCAGGCCTCTGATCCCGGGCTTTGGGAAAGCCTGCTCCACCCAAATGAAGCAGAGCGGGTGCTGAAGAGCATCCGCGGCGCCTTTGCCGAGGGAGACAGCGAGTGGCAGGCCGAGTACAGGCTGCGGCACGCCTCAGGCCGCTACATCACCGTAGCCGACCGGGCCAAGGTGCTCTACAGCAACCAGGGGCACCCGCTCCGCATGGTGGGCACGACCATTGATGTGACTGAGCAGCGGGAAAAGGAGCTGGAGGCACGTAAGCTAAACCAGCTGCTCAACAGCTTGCCGGGCATCGTCTGGTCAAGCGACGCAGGCGGAAACATCACCTTCGTCAACCAGGCCCTCCGGAACCTGACGGGCCTTTCACTTGAGCAGGTACAGCAAGGGGAAGCGCTTGACTTGGTGCACCCCGATGATCGAGGCAGCCTAGCCTCCCTACAGGATGTCTGCGAGGCTGTCTTTAGGGTAAAGGCAGGTAAGGACGGCTACCGGTGGTACGCAGGGCGCTCTGTTCCTATCACTGACGAAGACGGAAAAGTAGTGAGCCGCATTGGTGTGTGCACCGACGTGCACGAGCAGAACCTGGAGAGACTAGCTTTGCGGGACATCAGCGAGAAACTACAGGAAATGCTTGATGCGCTACCTATCATGGCATGGGCAGCCGAACCTGATGGAACCTATACCTACTACAACAGGTGTTGGTGGAATCACTTTGAAACCTCTGATGAAAACTGGACATTGGAGCAATGGGCAGAGCTGATGCACCCGGAGGACCGCAATCGTACGGTGGAGCAATGGGCAGAAAGCATTGCCAAAGGCACCCCCTACAGCATGAAGCTCCGGTGGCGGGCACACAGAGCAGCTCCTTACCGCTGGTTCCAAGCATATTCCTCGCCCGTAAAGGATGCGGATGGCAATATTAGGTACTGGATGGGCGCCACCATAGACATACATGAGTACGAGGAGGCGCATGCGCTTTTGGAGGAGAAAAACACCTCATTCCAGTTTCTGGCTGACGTAATGCCGCACATGGTGTGGCGCACTGACGCCCATGGCTTCCACAACTACTTCAACAGGCGGTGGGTGGAGTACACCGGCTACGATGTGGAGAGTAGCTTGGGCACGGAGATGTGGAACAACCTGCTGCACCCGGAGGACCAAGAGCAGGCGCAGCGCATCTGGACGCACTCTCTGGAGGCGGGGGAACCCTATGAGATAGAGTACCGCTTTAAGCGGGCATCGGACGGCGCTTGGCGCTGGTTTTTGGCCAGGGCCCTCCCGCTGCGCAACGCAGCCGGAGAGATCGTTCAGTGGTATGGCACCTGCACTGACATTGAGGACAAGAAGCACACAGAGCAACAGCTGGAAAGCCAGAAGCAGGAGCTGGAGAGCCAGAAGCAGGAGCTGGAGACCATCAACCAAGACCTGGACCGCTTCGTGCATATGATCGGCCATGACCTGAGGCTGCCCCTGGTGAACATGGGTGCGCTGTTTGACGCACTCACGGAGAACGGATGTTTTGATGCTGCAGATTCCGAGCAGCTGGTCAGGCACTACAGGAAATCGCACAAGGCCATGACCACCACCCTCAGTGATTTGATGGAGCTGGCGCGCCTGCAGAAGTCCGCGCAGGGCAATACCACGCAAGTGAACCTTCGTGATGCAGTAGACGAGGTGCTTGAGTCACTAGGGCCACTTGCCAGCTCCTCCCATGCTGAGGTGAGCGTTCAGCTGGATGAGCCGGAGAGCATACTTTACTCCAAGGCTAATCTAAGGAGCATCCTACACAACCTCTTCTCCAACGCCATCAAGTACAGGCACCCGGACCGGAGGCCTCAGGTAGAGATCAAGAGCAGTTGGCAGGAAGGGAACCTGAAGTTGACTATCAGCGACAATGGACTGGGAATTGACTTGGAGAAACACGGAAAAAGGCTTTTCGGGGCCTTCAACCGCCTGCACAGCCACACCGAGGGTTCTGGGCTGGGCCTCTACATTGTCAAGCGGATCGTAGAAACGAAAGGAGGACAAATAAGCGTCTCTAGCAAGGAGGGCTACGGCACGACGTTTACTATTAAATTGAAGCCTATGGCCTAGTCTGGCATTAGGGCTTATTGGGAGAAGTCCTGCATCAGGCTTTAATTGAAGCCCACGGTTATTAAGTTATTAGGTAGCATATTGAATATGTACATGTCGCCCTTATGAAAGGTAGTAAAGAAATAGGTTTTCAACAGGCAAAACAATTTTACCGCTGCAGGGTTACAGACTTCTAGAGTAGTATAGAACCACTCCAAGGCAAACTTTTATCTACCTTTGTACAATACTGTTTCGCGCGTTAATTCTAAATAATGGACTCCTATAAGCTACTGATTAACCTTCCAGATACGATAGTGTTCCTCTCACCTAATCTAAAAGTAGTGGATGCTACTGATGAGTACCTGAAGGCGACTATGAAAACAAGAGAAGAACTTATAGGGCAGGATTTCTTAACAACGTTTCCTGACAACCCAAGCGAACTTCTCTCACACAATATGATGATAGTCCGCGACTCGCTGATGAGAGTTATTGCTACTAAGGATACAGACCTTCTTGCCACTCTGAGATACGACATACCAAAGCCAGAAAGCCAAGGTGGTGGATTTGAGGAAAGGTATTGGGAGGCGGTGCATAAGCCCGTTGTAGATGAAAACGGAAACTTGAAGTACATCATACAACGAACAAGCGATGTTACGCAGAACGTGTTAGCCAAGAGAGCTGCCGAACTGGAAGAGAACAAGTACAGGTTCATGATGAACGCCCTCCCACAACTTATCTACACCACTGACAACACAGGAAGGGCGACTTTCTTTAACCAGAAGTGGTATGACTACACGGGAACCAACCCAGACATCCTTGCCACCAACAGTTGGCAAAGCAGCATACACCCTGAGGACCTGCCTAAGGTCATTGAGAAGGTGGGGCATTCCCTTAGGAACGGCACGGAGTTCCAGATGGAGCTTCGGGTCAGAAACGGTAAAGGTATCTACCGCTGGTTTCTTACCCGCAGCATCCCGATGCGTGACGAAAACAACAACATCCTCATGTGGGTGGGCAGCTCCGTGGATGTACATAACACCCGCGAAATGGTCTTTGAGCTGGAGCAGTCCCATGAACAGATGGTGGAGCTCTCCGAACAGGTGCAGCAGGCGTACGGCAAGGCGGAGGCGGAGCGAAAGGTACTGCATAACTTGATCATGAAGGCCCCTGTTTTCTTCTGCGTCCTGCGTGGGCCGGAGCACCGCTACGAGTTGATGAACGAGCGCTACCAGAAACTGTTTCCCAACAGAAACCTGATTGGCCAGTCTGTTGCTGAGGCACTTCCAGAAGTAGCAGAGCAGGGATTTGTAAAAGTGCTGGACGAGGTTTATGAGACAGGAAGGGAGTTTGTCGCGGAGAAAATCAAGGTGACACTCGACCGGTACGGCAATGGTAAGCTGGAGGAGATGACCTTGACGTTCATGTACCAAACGATTTACGACGAGAACAGTAAAGTCACAGGCATCATGGTATGCGGCTTTGACGTGGGAGAACAGATAAGCTCATAAAAAAACGCCTTGGGAACCTAAGACCCTAACCATAAAACAACTCAGTTCTACAATCCCTCTATGGAATTAGCACGTCTGGACTTTCAGCAACTCAGGGTAAAGCACATCGCCCACAAGTCCAAGGTGCGAGCGGTGCTGTATGGCGGGGGCTATAGTGAAAGGTACTTCCAAGAGGACAACCCCGTATCCCAGTGGTTCTCGACGGTAGGCAGCGTGAAATACAGCAGGGAGGCGTGGTTCCCGCAGCTCTACCGGCTACATAGGGATTTCTCTGTTCTTGCCGAAGAACTCATAAAAATGTACGGCAGCGACCTGATTGAGCAGGCGCATGAAGGTCTAGGTGAGCTGAGCGCAGTATCGGAGATTTTTTTGCATACGCTTTCCACCATTGAGCGGCAGTACCCGTCATAATCAATAAAGAAGGACATGCTGTGCCTGGTGACTATGCTTCGATAAACTAGTCTGTACACACCATGCCCTATGGACACTCTCAGCTAAGTTTGCTGTTCTCGAAGTGTGTCTAACCCTAGTAGCTATATCAAACATCTCTCGTTTTGTAAGTGCAGAGTTGGGGGCAAGAGTGACAACAGCACGTAGGATCGTTGCTGCCCTACGTTGCTCCCTCATGTATCAGTAATCCCGGTTTTCTGATACATGAGGGAGCAACGCATCTAGCAATTAAAAGCAACAACCGTCTCCAAGGGAGAGGCAACAAACGGCAATAGGTTTTGTGGGCAGATAAGCTAAGTTATGTTAAACGAGGGCGGGTGCTTTCGCAATAATTAAACTATTTTGTTGAGATATTTGTAACTTTTATTGAAGCGGCCTAAGGGATAACAGCGTTTCCCTTAGCTATGCCCCATATGCCCGCCTCCCCTGGCCTTTGCCAAGCCCTGATTGAACGCTCCGGGCAGGCCTTCTTTGCCTATGACACAGGCACCGAAGCCTTCACTTACCTGAGCCTCACTTTCAAGGCCATCTTCAGAATACGGGAGGGAGGCTCCGACAACCTGCTGGCACTGGTTCACCCGGAGGACCGCCACCATGTGGCTGAAAAGCTTACAGCGCTGCTGGAGGGGGAGGTTGTCCACTCCCTGGAGTTTCGTGTCCGGCACCCGGGCCAGGAGGAGCAGTGGGTGTGCCTGACGCCTTCCCTGCTGGAGGATACTTCTGGCAGGCGCCTAGTCATCGGGCACGCCGAGGACATCACCGCCTCGCGCCACTACAACGACAACCTCAAGAAGTTCTCCAACAAGAAAAACTCCATCCTCAACATCCTCTCCCACGATTTGGCCGCCCCGCTGGCCAACATAGAGAGTCTCTCGGCGCTGCTCTCAGAGCAGCCGGGACAACAGGGGAACGAGGAGTCCCAAAAGATTATCGGCCTGATTGTGCAAAGCAGCCGGAAAGGCTCCAAGCTGATCCAGGACTTTCTTAATCAGGAGTTCCTGGAGTCCTCGCGCACGGAGCTCGTCACCCGGCGGGTCAACCTGGTGGAGAAGTTCCGGGAGACCATGGAAGAGTACCAGGGCCCTAAGGGCAAGCTGATCGCCCAGCATATCGAGTTCCTCGCCGCCAGCGGGGAGATATACGCCGAGGTAGACGACAACAAGTTCATGCAGGCGGTCAACAACCTGCTCTCCAACGCCATCAAGTTCACCCCGGACGTCGGCCTCATCACCGTGAGCCTGGAGGAGGAGGGCGATAACGTGCTGATAAAAGTTGCTGACACGGGCGTTGGGATTCCGGAGAAGTACCACGCCAGCCTGTTCGACAAGTTCACCCCCGCCCGCAGGCCCGGCCTGAAGGGCGAGGCCTCCACCGGCCTGGGCATGTCCATTATCAAGACGATTGTGGAGTGGCACCGGGGCCAGATCTGGTTTGAGAGCGAGCAGGGCAAGGGTACCACCTTTTACATCCGAATTCCCAAAGGTTAAAGCTAGCTGACAGTTGCTACTCCCCATCAGAGTACCAAAAGCTTTACCCCCTCCAGGAGGCTGCAGAGGCGGTTTCCCCATAACTGCTTTTATGTTAGGTGGAGTGAGTTCTAAGCGGAATCCCGTTTTTAAACAACAGCCTTGGGTTGCTGCCGCTTAACACCAAACGCTTTTCCAACCGAAACCAAACCGCCGCCGCTTTTCCTTGTATCAGAAAACGGCCGTTTTTCCGCTACAGATTTTGAGGCCGGACCCAAATCCTGTCTCCAATTGCTCCGCGTTGCTCAAAATTGCTCTGCGTTGCTGTCTGTTGCCCTGAGTTGCTCTACGTTGCCCTCAATCCATACAGCCTGTTGCTTTGCCTATGAAAACACCCTCAGAAGGCTTTTAAGGCACTTTTTGCATGTTTGACAGCTGTTGCTCTACGTTGCTCACTGTTGCCCGGCGTTGCTCTTGTCCCAGAAGCCCGTGAAGCACCGCGCCTGTGCAAACCAAAATCAATCCTTTTTCAAACCAGAATCAAACCGAAATCAGCGGTGTTCTTCACCTGGATACACTCCGCTGTGGCATTCCGCTGCAATATTTTGCAGTTTTATTCACTTTGCTGCACTTTTTTGCAGCTTTTTGCAATCCGCTGCATTATTCTGCACTCTGTGGCAGCAGCACTGCCAAACTGTTTTCAAACCGAAATCAGCGGTGTTCTTCACCGCAATTGGGTGTATCAGAATTCCCCGGTTAAATGAGACTAAAAAATTATAGTGATAGCAACAAAAAGCTATACAGAAATGAAAAGGAACCACCTTTAAGAGTGGCTCCCGTGTCTTAGTTTGGCTGTATCCCTTAGATTGGGAAGCCTTTTAATGTTTCGATAGGATCTGCCCACCGTAGCATTCAAGCCTTTAGGTTCAGCTACTTCATAATCCTGCACCAGCACGTCCAAAGGGAATCTCAAGCCGTTGTGAAGACGCCTGATCATATCGATTGAGAGCTTGCGCTTGCGGTTGAGTATCTTTGAAACAATGGCCTTATCTCCCAGGTAAGGCACCATATCCTTGTCCTTAAGCCCAAGGTCCTCCATCCGGACCTTGATGAAATCGATAGGGTCCGGCGTGCTGATAGGATAGTGCTCCTCTTCATACTTGTTCACCAGCAGGACCAGTAGCTCCAGCTCTTTTGCCTCCAGACTGTCTTGGGGAGCCTCAAACAGCTCATCAACACGGGCAAGGTAGGCCTGGTATTGTTCTTCGTTCTCTATTATGCTAATCTCCATGGTCTTGGGTTTTAATTCTTGGCGGCAAAAACCTAGATTGTTGCCGCGTCTATCCTGTCATACTCTGCATGCGTTCCGACCCACTTGACCATAATCCTTTTGTACTGAAAGGCCACCCTTGCCACAATTCTGTAATGGTTGCCCTTGATGTTGAAGATAACTCTGTTGTCGGCAACAAGGTCAGCACTGGGATAGTCTTTTTTTAGGTCGTTGAGGTCTTTCCACTCTGCGTTTTTGGCTACTCTATACCATGCCGTAAGAGCTGCTTCGGCATCTGCATGTTTTTCATAACAGTCCCGGAGCATTTTAAAGCTCATTACATTCATAGTGGTGGGAACCTAGTTCTAACATACGCCAAAGATACAATGAAGTTGACATATTGTCAACATGTATTAGGTAAAGAAGCTTATCATGTGTAGCAAACCCATGTAAGACATGCTTTGCTACACAGTCCTTTTTTGTTGTGGTATCTCATAATACGACTCTTTTCCAGCTACAGATTTTGAGGCTGGGCCCAAATCCTGCCTCCGATTGCTCCTCCGATTGCTCAAAATTGCTCTGCGTTGCTGTCTGTTGCCCTACGTTGCTCTGTGTTGCTTAACGTTGCTCCTCAATCCACACAGCCTGTTGTTTTACCTTTGAAAACATTATTAGAAGGCTTTTAAGGCACTTTTTGCATGTCTTAAAGGCTGTTGCTCTACGTTGCTCACTGTTGCCCAGCGTTGCTCTTGTCCCAGAAGCCCCATGAAGCACCGCTTGATCAAACCAAAACCAACCCTGTTTCAAACCAGAATCAAACCGAAATCAGCGGTGTTCTTCACCTGGATACACTCCGCTGTGGCATTCCGCTGCAATATTTTGCAGTTTTATTCACTTTGCTGCACTTTTTTGCAGCTTTTTGCAATCCGCTGCACTATTCTGCACTCTGTGGCAGCAGCGTGAGGCAAACCTTTTTCAAACAGAAAATCAAACAGAAATCCCCCGCTTTTCAGCGTCCCGCTTATGCGCTGGCGGCGGTCAGACAGTCGTTGCTCTCTTGTTGCTTGGCGTTGCCCACTGTTGCTCTGGGACTACAATGGCGGCTGATTTTTCTGCAGAAACATCGAAACCGGGCTTTAAAAGCGCTTTTTATGTATTCAGCAGGCTGTTGCTCTGCGTTGCTATTTTGTTGCTCTGCGTTGCCCGTACCCCGGGACAGCGTGGCACGGGCCAACGGATTTCAAACTGAAATCAACCCTCCGCCTGTGCGATGTAGCGGTAGCAGGTGGCCCTGCCGATGCCCAGTATCTTGGCTATCTCCCCCACGCTCTTCTCCCCTGAGGCGTGGAGTATTTTCGCTGACTTCGCTTTCTCCATGGCTGCCTTTGACAAACCGGCTGGCCTGCCGCCCGTCCTGCCCCTTGCCTTTGCGGCCTGGAGCCCTGCGCTGGTGCGCTCGCGGATGATCTCGCGCTCGAACTCTGCCAGGGAGGCGAAGATGTTGAAGGTGAATCTTCCGGTGGCCGTGACCGTGTTGATGCCGTCCTGCAGGCTCACAAAGTCCACGCCCCGCTGCTGGAACTCGGAGACCAGGTCGATCAAATCGCGCAGCGATCTGCCCAGCCTGTCAAGCTTCCACACCACCACCGTGTCTCCGGAGCGGAGCTGGCCTATCATCTTCTCCAGCTCCGGGCGGTCCTTGCTCTTTCCAGATTTCTTCTCTTTGTAGACCTGGCCGCAGCCGTGCTGGGCGAGGGCGTCCAGCTGGAGCTCCAGCCTTTGGTCCTGGGTTGAGACCCGGGCGTATCCTATCTTCATAAATGTACCGTTAACTCGTCTCAAATATACACATTCCCTTTTGAATAATGAGACGGCAAAACGGGAATCCGTCGATTGCCCCTGCTCCTTTGGGAGGCCTATTTGGCAGATGCGTTTTCAGGAGCCGGCGAATCCCGGGAAACGGGGGAATTCTGATACACCCAACTGCGGTGGAAACAGTTTGATTTGGGTTTGAAAAGCGTTTGATTTTCGTTTGAAAGCGGTTTGAAAACGGTTTGTCCTACGCTGCTGCAACAGACTGCAAACTATTGCACAGGGTGCAAAATATTGCAGCGAATTGCAAAAAGCTGCAAAAAAGTGCAGCGAAGTGAATAAAACTGCAGAAAGTTGCCACAGACTGCAAAATATTGCAGCTGAATGCCACAGCGGAGCGCAGCCAGGTGAAGAACACCGCTGATTTCGGTTTGAAGCAGGGTTGATTTTAGTTGGATCAGGCAGCGGTGCTTAGTAGCTGTCCCACTAAATCGGGACCTGGGACAGGAGCAACACATTTGGCAACAACGCAGCAACAGAACAGGTGAAACCAGACAGCAACTCTGTCTGGTTTCACCTGTTCTTAGTTCCTCTCCAGATTTTGTATTTGAGAAACGGCCCTTTCCTGATACAGGAAATTTAAGGAAGGGGGTCCAGTGATTATGAGTGTGCTATATAGTATATTCGTTAGTCCAGTTACATTTAGCCGACTAACGGTAAACAGCTAAACGGAATGACTCCTTATACACCGTAGTTGGCATTAATTAAAAATGAGAAAAGACTTCAAGCAATCAGACAAAGTTATACTAGCACAAAGGTCAGGGTATATTTGCAGCTATCCGACTTGTGAAAGCTTGACCATAGCTACGAATCAGGAATCAGAATCCAAAACCAGTTCAATCGGAATGGCTTGTCATATTTATGCCGCTTCGGAAGGGCTGAATGCCAGAAGAACAAACACTGATCTTTCTGATGAAGAAGTGGCTGGCATTTCTAACGGTATCTGGATGTGTTACAATCATGGGAAACTGATTGACACAGATGATGAAAGGTTTACGCCTGAAATGCTATTCGAATGGAAACAGATTAATGAGAGAATTGCATCCTTTAGACAAGAAACAGGTTATGACTATAAAACCGCTTATCAAAGCATAAAACTATCGTCTTTAATCGAAAACAAAATACTTCTTCCTAAAGGTCTTGATGTCAATAAAAGGATTGGAGATGCGATTCACGATAGCTGTCTTTCTCAAGCTTGGGGAGTAGAGTTAACCGAAACAATAAGAGACTTTTTAATAGAACATGTCAGAAATGCACTTCTACATGGTAAGGCAACGAATGCTTACTTAGAAATAAACCATAGCGAAGTCATCATTGAAGACAATGGAAAAGACTTCGACCCTCGGAGCCTTTTAGTAGTAGACAGAAAAAATGGTGGTACGTTATCACTAAAAGCCTTATTGAATAAATTCAGTTCTAAGATATTCCTTTCTTCACAAAGAATAGAATCAACTAACCGTTTAAAAATTTCTATTCCAAGTAATAGAGAAGCTGTGTTAAATGGAACTGACTGTAGAGTTGAAATTGGATTTTCAGAACTTCACACGGGAAATCTTGAGTACGAACTTTTGCCAACTTGTAAAGAGGTATTTGTTGTACTTCCTGAATTCTTTGTTCTTAGCGATATAGCATTCTTAAGTAGGAAGCACCCTATTTTAACAGAAGAGAAAAGACATATCGTGTTCGTGATTGCAAATGTATCTCAAACAGTACAAGAGTTACTAAAAGAGCAGTATCCTAAATGTCAGATTCTTGAAGTAAAAAACTAATGCCAAGAAAACCTATGAGCAGTAGCGTCCAGCATGACGCTACTGCTCATAGCCAAACCATTAGCATCAATAAAATAAACTATGGCATACTCAGATTTTTTGGAAGAGATAAATACAAGAACAAAAGCATTGTTTAGTGAAGTTTCTGCTGAATATAACTTTGACAACGGTCCTGAATTCGAAATTGCGTTATGTAAATTGTTTAGAATATTATTACCAACCAAATATGGAGTTTGCAGGGGATTTGTTGTGTCAAAAGACGGTACAACAGCAGGCGATGACATAATAATATTTGACCAAGAAAGATTTCCATCACTACGTTTGTTACAAACTCGAGATTTCGGCCAAAAGGAAAAGATCCCCATTGAAGCTGTCTATGCGTATATTGAAGCTAAACACACCCTCTGCTTAGAGGGTAATGGTGGACAAAGTTTAGGAAAATCCTTGAAACAAATTGAAGCAGTAAAGAATGTTTCAAGAGCTAAAGTCCCTATGACTCAAATATCACCACAAGTAGCAATTTTGAGTTACAATGCTAATAGGCCTCCTTATTGGCCTAATTATCGCAACCCGCTCTATACCGCTATAATTTCTAGGAATGTAAGAATTAAAGAAAATAGCCCATTTGTTGAAGCTGATGCATTCCAGTCAATTATGCAAGCAAAGTGTGTTCAGATATCTCAAATGCAAAATGCACCTGATGTTTTAATAGCTGGTTCAGACGTTATCTGTGTTCCTAGTGTAAATGGCCAAATTGAATCTCCTTTTTTTATGCCGGGAGTTTCATACTTAAGTCCTATAGTAAGCAAAGAACGAGCATTCAGTGCAGGTTTGACAAGCATGTTATATGCTTTTGATCATATAACACTAGGTAATATACATTGGCCATCTGTTATAGCGTATGGACTTAATCTAACGCTGGTGAACAGTCCTGAATAATTGCTGCTAACCACACATATACTACATGCTTCGGCTAAAGCCTCACACGCCTCATACACAAGTTCGTTAGTCTTGTTGAACAAACCTGGCTTATGAGGCCATCTCCCATGAACAGGAGCCGGCCTTTAATATTTACACTTGTTATACCTAAATCTCATTATTCCCTCTTTTTCCGATACAACAGATAGCAACAATAACCAACAAATAGCAACAGAACAGCGATTGCCAGCTAAACCGGCATTGCAAGCGCTGTATTTGCATAGATAATGCTTTAAATCACGTTACTGCATTATTTCAGATGTATTGGTAGCGTTTCCAAAGTGGTGCGGCAAGAGCATAGTGTTCTGGAGCAACATTTACCAACAAAGTCCAACGCTCCGAACTGCTGTCTAACCTTAGCTTGTACCTACCCCTTCTCCGAATTATATACTGCTAAAACGGCCATTTTACGGAATGGCCTATTTCAGGAAAAGACAATGTGGAAGAGAACTAAAAAATTAAGAATGACAACCTCATAACAAACTCTATAGTGTATAAACGCACCACACAAACCATTACCTGCAACTCCTTAAAAATATACTCTCAACAATTTGCATAATAGTGGTCACGTGACTAAATTGCTTTCATAGGACCAATAAGTGTATTTATATGAAAATCTATCAAGCTACTCACAGAGGGTACCTTAGAATTGGCAACGAAGAAAATGGAATAGTCGAGATTCCTTGTGCTGTTTTAGAAAATAAAAAAAGAATAATTTCTCAAACAGGTTTATTCACTGCTTTTGATCGACCAAGAAAAGGAGAAAAAAGGCAAGAGGGTTTACCTTCAATTATTGGCGCTAAAAACCTCGTTGAGTTTATTAGTGATGAAGTATTAGATAAAATTTATCCAATTCATTATTATCATAGCAATGGTACTACCTCGGTAGGCTATGATGCTGATCTGATCCCTCTAGTCTGTGAACTTTACTTGGATGCAGAAGAAAAAGGTGTGTTAGTAGCTTCACAAGAAAAGATTGTTAAACAAGCTAAAATCATCATTAGATCATTAGCTAAAGTAGGTATCAACGCTTTGATTGATGAGGCCACAGGATACCAATATGATAGAGAAAAAGATGAATTACAAAAATTACTTTCCAAATACATACAAGAGGACTTTCTGAAATGGCAAAGTCGTTTCCC
>NZ_JBHTLD010000100.1:0-17227 GCF_042678745.1 Pontibacter rugosus
GGTGAAGTCATTCATGGTAAGAAAGGAGTAGAGTTTGGTCTCTTTATCCTTTAACATACCTGGATGGCTTCATCGTTTATAATCGCAACTTGAGTTAAGTATAAAAAGGTTGAATTGATAACACAGGGAGACCTGAGCCTGATGGTGAAGAACGTAGTGATGCAGTTGGAGGAGATGGCAAAGTCACGGGTATCCAAGGATCAGCTTTTTGGTGCGCTTCGCACGCACAGAATCAGGCACTTGGGAGAAGTTAAGCGAGTATATCTGGAATCAGCCGGCTTGTTTAGTGTGTTTACTTATCAGGAGCCAAAGCCCGGATTAACAATCATACCAGAAAAAGACGTTCGGTTACCACAACCGGTAGAGCAGGAACACATACACCTGGTATGTAAGAACTGTGGTTACCTGGCAGATTACAATGATAATTTTATGAACAAGGCTTGTGATGTTTGCGAGCATAAAGAGTGGACATACCCTATAAGCAGTGAGTCAGCATGAAGCCGGAAGACATACATATTACTGATTGGATGCGCATATTTCTGGGCGAGGTGCCATGGACTTTTCTGCTAGAGGTTGTGGTCAGAATCTTCTTTATTTTTGTTGTACTGATGGTTTCTATGCGCCTTATGGGGAAACGTATGGCTGCACAGCTTACCAGAAATGAAATGGCTGCGCTGGTTTCGTTGGCCGCGGCTATAGGAGTGCCTATGGCTGACCCAACCAGAGGGCTGCTTCCTATCGTCATTATTGCCGCTGTGGTAATAGGTGTACAAAGAATAGTGTCCAAACGCTCCGAAAACAGCTCTAAGTTTGAAAGTGCCATTTTAGGTGACATGGATATTGTTGTGAAGGATGGGGTGATGCTTTTAGATAACATGGAGCGCACTAAATTAACACGTGAGCGGCTGTACGCAGAATTGCGCAGCGAACAGATTTGCAATTTAGGTCAAACGGAGAGAGTATACTTAGAAGCAAATGGATCGTTTATAGTATACAAGTATAAAGAACGAAGACCAGGGCTCTCACTAATACCGCCATGGGACGCAGATTATTTTGAAGAACAAAGCCGCTTAAAAGATTCCTATGCCTGTAAAAGCTGTGGGGCTGTGGTTAGAGGTAAAATGGATCCAGCACTACCTTGTGCCAATTGTGGAAGTAAAGAGTGGGCGCAGGCAGTTTGTGATTAATAAAAAAAATATCTGAACATAATGGCTTGTTTACTAAATATATAAGAGTGTATTAGTAGCCATGCAAACATTTTTTATCTAAACCATTTGCGCTGAAAGATAAAATTGGTACCTTTGCAACGGCAAATCGGCACGGCCAGCTCCCGTCGAACTCCCCCAGGACCGGAAGGTAGCAAGGGTAGACGGTTGAAGCGGCGCGATGTTGGTTTGCCACTTTTTTTTGCCCATACCTCAAGTTATTCCCTCTTTTCTGCTGTTTTACCTGAGCTGGATGGCATGCACATTCTGGCTCTGAAATAGAACAAATCTTCTCCTGTAATAGCTGTAAATCTGCCAGAAGCTTCGTTCTGGCTTTTAATGCTGCTTATCTTTTTTATAATGTCTTTTGTCTTAGTTCATATTGCGTTAGATTTGTAAACAAATCTACTATCTTAAGAATTATGAAATTTTTTATCGATACTGCAAACCTGCAGGAAATTCAGGAGGCATACGACCTCGGCGTTCTTGATGGTGTAACCACTAATCCATCTTTGATGGCCAAAGAAGGCATTTTTGGCCATGACAATGTGATAGCGCATTACAAAAAAATCTGTGACATTGTAGATGGTGACATCAGTGCCGAAGTTATCGCAACTGATTTTGATGAGATTGTACGCGAAGGCGAAGCGTTAGCTGAACTTCACCCTAACATTGTGGTAAAGGTGCCTATGATACGCGATGGTATCAAGGCTATCCGTTACTTCAGCGATAAAGGCATTAAAACCAACTGCACGTTAGTGTTCTCTGCTGGCCAGGCGCTTTTAGCTGCCAAGGCAGGAGCAACCTATGTGTCTCCGTTTATTGGCCGCTTAGATGATATTTCTACAGATGGCATGCAGTTGATCGAGCAAATTGTTCAGATATATGGCAACTATGGCTACCAGACGCAGGTTTTAGCTGCCTCTGTTCGTCATACAATGCACTTATTGCAGTGTGCTGAAATCGGCGCTGATGTAGTAACGTGCCCACTTAACGTAATTACAGGCTTATTGAAGCACCCACTTACTGATAGCGGCTTAGAGAAGTTCCTGGCTGACCACGCGAAAGGCAACAAGTAATTAGAATTACGAATTACGAATTACGAATTAATAATGGAGGTGTTTCTTCTTAGAATCAGTCCTGAAGGTTCGTAATTCGTGATTCTTAAATTCGCAAATGAAAAAGATGTACATCATCAAAGTAAAAGGTAAAGCCAAAATTCCGGATTATATTCAGTTGCGCGATAGCAATTTTGTGCTGATTGCATATTTCAGAGCCGATCGCCCGCTCAAAAACCTGGATCGCTATGGCCTGGAGGGAAAAGAAGAAGCCCTTGCAGCCCTTATCAGCTCTCTTGAGTTCGGAAAACTACAGAAATTAGAATTATAAGTACCTATGAATTTTTCCTCCACACCCGTAGTATCGCTGCGCGATGTTGCTATTTACCAAGACGTTAACACTATACTGAGCAATGTTAATTTCGATATTGAGAAAGGTGAGTTTGTTTACTTGGTAGGGCGCACAGGAAGCGGGAAAAGTTCTCTTTTAAAAACGCTTTATGGTGACTTGCCGCTGCTAGTAGGCCATGCGGCGGTAGCGGATTTTAAACTGGGCAAGCTGCCACGCAAGCAGGTGCCATACCTGCGCCGCAAAGTGGGTATTATATTTCAGGACTTCCAGTTGCTGTTCGATAGGACAGTGGCAGAGAATCTGGCTTTCGTTTTGCGCGCCACCGGCTGGAATGATAAATCAAAGCGAAAGCAGCGTATTTCAGAAGTGTTGATGCGCGTAGGGCTTGATGCAGCTGCCAATAAAATGCCACACCAACTTTCAGGTGGTGAACAGCAGCGTGTGGTAGTAGCAAGAGCCTTGCTAAATGAGCCTGTTATACTTTTTGCCGATGAGCCAACCGGTAACCTGGATCCTCTGGTGGCTGATGAGATCATGAAGCTTTTCCTGGAAATTAACAAACAGGGAACAGCCGTCTTGATGGCTACTCATAACTACGAAATCATAAACAGGTACCCACAGCGCGTGCTAAAATGCGACCAGGGGCAGGTGCTTGACTCTCAGGTGCAAGAATTTAACCTTCTAAACGGGTATTAACAGCATCAGCCGTAGCTTAATGTAGCTGTTATACTTTAGAAAATGAGCTGCTGAGGCAGGGTTATCTACCGGCGATGTTAGAATTTTCTCTTATCTCCCGATAACGATTTTGCGCTTGTTCTATAGAATTTTTGGCAGAAGGGTCCAGTTCATCTTCTAGCGTCTGAAAGCGATTGTTTAAGGAGTTCCACCAGCCTTCAATCTGGTTCCAATCGCGCTGCTCGTATTGGGCAGTGTTTTGTGCCAAAGTAGCGATAAACCGATCATATACCGATGCGATATTCTCTGCTGTAACATCGCTCATATCAGGGTTCTTCACCTCCAGACCAAGCAAGTCCCGGCGAAGCATTGATCGTCGGCCAGCTTCAGCATACTGCCGCTCCCGCTGTTGCAATGCTCTGTTGTAGCGCTGATCTAAGTCGTTTACTTCGGCCCGCTGCTGCTCATCTAGCTCCTCCAGGTTTTGCTCTACAACCGCTCTGCGCTCGTTGTACGTCTCCTGCAGGTTAGTTTTTTCTGTCTCCCACCTGGAGTTATCTTCTTCTGCCTGTTCCAAAGCACGCATTTCTACTTCAGACAAGCTGTCCTGTTCAAATTCAGAGACATAATTGCGGTAATCGTTTAAGGATTGCTCACTACTGGTAGCAGTTTCAGACTCGCTGCTGTTGCAGGAGTAGAGTAGTGGTAGGCAAATGAATAGAAGTATAAATTTTGACTTGTTCATAGTTTTAGCTGATTGTCTTAGTTTTGTATGAACGCGGTGATCGTGCTTGTGGTTTTGCAGGTGATTGCCGGGTGTGGTTATGCACAAACGAAATAAGTGTGCTTAGAAAAGACGTATACTTACTGTTAATAAGCCGTGCTCAAGTATAAATTAAGCCATGGAAGACATTAAAATGACAGCCACAAAGGCTCCTTATGCTAAACTGAAACCTGCCCTGGATGCTGCTTTTAGTGCTGTAATGGCACAAATGGATTTTGAGGATGGGCCACAAGTACAAAGTTTTGTCCGTAGTTTAGAAACCTATTTCCAAGCACCCTACGCCTTGCCCTGTACTGATGGGGTGGAGGCGCTAAAGGCTTCTTTGAGATTGTTGCAGTTACCGGCACAGGCTGAAATTATAGTTCCGGCTTTTGGTGATGCGATGCTAGTAACGGTACTGTTGCAGTTAGGTCTTAAACCGGTTATTGCTGATGTTGATTTAGATACCTACACCGTAACTGCTGCCACAGTCGCAAAAGTAATCACTTCGCAAACTAAAGGAGTGGTAGTTTCTCACTTGTTCGGGCAAGGTGCTGCTGTTTTTGAAATCAGGGCGTTGTGCCAAACCTATAACAGCTGGCTAATAGAAGATGCCAGCCAGGCGTTAGGTGCGGTTTATACAGCGCCAGACGGTAAGAAGCACAGGGCTGGTGCTGTAGGAGACGTAGGTATCACTAACTTTTATCCTACAAAACCTGCCCTTGACTCCGGAGAGGGAGCAGCCGTTTTAGTAAATAATGCGGCATTAGCAGCAACAGTAGAGCAGATGCAAGTACAGGGGATATTAGGCGAACAGGTATACCGCTCCCGCCTTGGCACATTACAGGCTGCGATGATGGAAGTAAAATTACCCTTTGTTGAGGAGTATAATGCTGCCAGACAAGAGGTAGCCCATTTTTATGACAGCGCTTTCAGAGGTATAGCCGGCGTGCAGGTACCGCAACAAACTTCTGATAGATGCCATACTTACCAACAGTATACTATTACTGTCGCACCTGAACTGCGCGATGGGTTGCAGCAGCACCTGTATGAGAATTACATACCTAGTGCGGTGTTTTATGCGCAACCTCTTCACCAAACTTTTCCTTCACTAACCTTTAATAATTCACAACAGCTATCAGGTGCGGCCAAAGCAGCTAAAAGTACGCTTTCGCTACCGCTACACTCAGAACTTAAAGAAGAACAGCTAGCCTATATTTGTCAAAATGTGGTAAATTATGTTAAGCAGAATGTTTGATCATACTTCTCTAGTACAGCTATGGCTATCATTCTATAGTTTAAGACCCGTGATGCCGTAGATTACTTTGCGCAACCAAGCGTTCATCTCAGGGTAAACGTTAAGATTTAGAGCAAGAGTGGCATAAATGGCTGTGATCAGGATAGAGCGTATTAGCATATCCAGGAATACATTGCCGAGATAAGGCAGGAGGTAAGAGGCTCCCAAAGTTATGGCGCCTATGGCCACTATACCGAGTGCATGCCATGTAAAGGGCTGTATCCTGAAAATGACCTGCACAAAAAGAAGGCGGGCCACATTCATGAATATCAGGGAAATCATGGAAGCAAGGGCCGCTCCTTCAATCCCGTAGCGAGGTATAAAGTACCAGTTCGTCCAGATGGTTAGCCCGGCAAGTATGATGTTGAAGCCGAGGTCCCACCTATACTTATCTGACGTGGCAAGTATAGCCCCGTTCAAACTGGTAGCTAAATCCACCAGCCTCGCTATGGCTAGAAACAACACAACGTACTTGCCGCTACGGTAGCTTTCTGGCATAAAATCGAACAAGTTGTCGATGTTCGCCCAGATGCCAACAAAGAGCAGCAGACCAACGATCAGGTTGATCATAGTTACGTTCTGGTACAGCTTCTTCATGCCCTTCAGGTTCTTGTCTTTCCAGAATTCAGCTACCTGCGGTTGCGCAATTTTAAGTATAGATCTGCCGGGTACCAGTATGGCGCTTGTCATGAAAAAGGCCGTAGTATAGATGCCGTTTGCTGCAAGGCTGTAGGAGGAGATCATAACCTGATCTACCGTGGTGATGATAGTGGTAGAGATATTACCCAGAAAAGTAAAGAAGCCATAGTAAAACACTTCCCTAATGGGCATGATATTCAACACAGCCAGCGAAGGTTTTACAAAAAGTTGTTTCAGCCATATTACATACATCACCAGCACCAGTGCTCCCACAGAATTCACAACGATGTACAGCAGCACAAAAGTCTGGAACTCCATTACCCCCAGCGCATAGATACTCACTAAAACCGTTGTCAAAATACGTAGCAGGAAATCCTGCACAAAAGAGGAGACAATGGTTTTGTACAGCGACCGCAGATAGGCGGTGAACATGTTGAAGAGCAGCGTGCACAGCGCAAGCGGAATCAGGTAGTAATAATAGTCAACGATGAGCGGAGAATTTTCCAGGTAATAACCTACAACTGTTGGCTTAAACAGCAGGAAAATAGCAGTGATAAGTATAAAGCCAAGTATGGGAACAGCAAGCAGCAGAAACAGGAAGCCGTTGTGTTGCTTTTCTTTGTCGCGGAAGTATGGAAAATAGCGCACGCTCATGTTCACGAAACCAAGCGCCGAGAATTGGGCATACATCACCGAAATAGATAGGAGCAAGCGCGTCAGGCCAACTTCTGCTTCATCCAGTATGTTAGGGAAAAGCAGGATGGTATTGATGTAGCCGATAACTATTCCGGCATAAGAAATGGCCGTGTTCCAGATACCTTCGCGCTGTAATGTTCTGCTCATTTATGTTAAGAGGTGTAGTGCAAAGGTAGTAAATGGTATGAGTTTAAGCTGATAGTTTCTGAAGAGCTTGTAGTACTGATGCTGCTTTCAAACGGCATAGCGTATACCGGCTTTTTATCTTGCAGGTTCCTTCCATGCGCATGCTTGCTTTATGCGATGCAAAGGTTTGGTGACTGCTATTGACGAATATAGTCTTTGATATGCGCTAGCGCCAGTGCTGCACTTTTTCCTTCATTTGCTGTGCAAACTGTTGCATTATAATACTGCGCCTGTTCCACTACCCGCGGCCTCTCCTGAAGGCGGCTTTCTAGCATAGAAACTAGATGATCTGGTGAGGTTGCTACATCCACTAATTTGTTTCCGATAAAGCCATAGTAATCAGGCAGTGGTTGCGTCGGATTAAATTCATAGAAAATACTCCAGATATTCAGCATTACGGCTTCCAGGTGTATGGCAGAATTACCACTGATTTGCACATCTAACTGTTGCAAATACTCAAAAGCAGATTGGCTACGACTATCAGAAAGAATTATGTTATCTGCCATAGCGGCCAAAGCAGCAATATTTCGTGTGTCGCGGGGGTGTGGGCGAAGTATAAAACTGATAGCTGGAAATGCGCTTGATATACGCTGTAATACACGTTGTACTTCCTTCACATCATCCAGTAAGTTACAGCCGAGACCCACTGTTTTAATACTGGTACTGAAATTGCGCTTACCTACAAAAGCATCAGCCTTTGGCATGCCTATCAATTCTACCTTCCCGGCGATAGGGCCACAAAGTTTATACTTTGTAAGTGCATCATGGCCTTCCAGTAAATTAAGGTCGAACGCCAGTGGTGGGAAAATTGGGCTCACGCTAGCGTGCTGTAAATAAATGGTTTTGATACCTGAGGCTTTGGCAGCTAACAGCATAGCGCGCGCATCCGCATTATGGTCATTTGCAAATACAATGGCAGCAGGTTTATACTTGTGTAGCTTCTGTAAGTATATTTCATAGAAGCCCACCGAATCATAGAGCAAATCAAAGAAGCGGAGTGTACTTGCCTTTTTATACTTTAGAAACAGAAAGAGCAGCGGCAGGAATTTGTAATAGTACAGCAGTTTCTTTCTTAAAGATAGTCTGTTTACAAAAGGATTATACTTTCCCAGTTCTTTACTTTGTCCTGCAACAAAAGATACGTTTTGAAGTTCTTCAGAAATGAATTTGAGGCTATCATAGTTGTTTTGACTGACAACATAAAGCCATACTTTGCCCTGGAGTTTCTCCGGTTTCTCTACAACCTTTAGCAGGTTACCCAGCAGGCGAACCACAGTATACCCAGCCATGCGCAGCAGGCGCATGAGCGGTTTTTGTGGAGACACAGCACTTTTAGCACTGTCGGGCAACGCTAAAAAATTACCTGAAAAGTGCATGTAAAGTATAGAACTATAGATTTCAAACCACTTTTGCATGTGTTATACCACATCCCAAGTAAGTGGTGTGCCCGCTTTTATGCTTTGTTTGGCTGCTTTTCCCAGCAAGCTCTCAAAATGCTTGGGGGCAAGTCCTAAACCAGGGCGAATCACTCGGATGTTCTCTCTTGTTAGTTGCTCGCCAGCGGCAATATCCTTCGCTGCATAAACAGAACGCTTGAACAGACGGCTCTTTTCCTCGGCGCGCTGTACACCGTACTGCACTCTGCCTAATGCCAGCCGGGCGCGTTCTGTCTCTACCACCAGCGCTTTAAGCTCCTCAGGCTCCAGCGAGAAGGCAGAATCCACTCCACCGTCAGCTCGCCGAAGCGTAAAATGTTTTTCTATAACGGTAGCACCGAGTGCCACTGCCGCCACTGCCGCCCCTATACCCATGGTATGGTCGGAGAGGCCTACCTGTACCCCATGCAGCTGGCGCATGTGCGGGATGGTTATCAGATTGGTGTTTTCAGGAGTGGAAGGGTAGGTGGAGGTGCATTTTAGCAATATAAGCTCCTGGCAACCCGCCTCCCGGAGCACCTGCACACCCTCAGCCACTTCCTGTATTGTAGCCGCACCAGTGCTCATGATAACAGGCTTGCCAGTAGCCGCTACCTTACGCAGCAGTGGGTGATCGGTATTTTCGAAAGATGCGATTTTGTATACAGGTGCCCCAAGCTCCTCCAGAAAATCCACCGCTGTTTCATCAAAGGGAGAAGAGAAAGCAACCATACCATGCTCTTTGGCTCGCTCAAAAATTGGTTTGTGCCATTCCCATGGGGTGTAAGCTTCCTGATAAAGGTCATACAGTTCGCGGCCTTTCCACAAAGAGTTTTCATCTTCTATGGTGAGGGCTCCGGGCATAGTCATGGTGTCTGCGGTGTAGGTCTGAAGCTTAATAGCGTCAGCACCTGCGGCAGCGGCAGCGTCTACAATTTGTAGTGCCCTTTCCAACGACTGGTTGTGG
This sequence comes from Pontibacter rugosus, assembly GCF_042678745.1. Classification (NCBI taxonomy): domain Bacteria; kingdom Pseudomonadati; phylum Bacteroidota; class Cytophagia; order Cytophagales; family Hymenobacteraceae; genus Pontibacter; species Pontibacter rugosus. The sequence goes on from NZ_JBHTLD010000100.1 coordinate 9,254, forward strand.
TTGCCCGACATTTCAGCAATGATAAAAGGCTTATGTGAGTCGCCAATCAGCTGATCAGCTATATTAATTTCGTTCATAATTAAATGCTATGCTTAAACTTTCACCTCTAGTATAAAGCGATGTGCGTCGGGGTGTAGTTTGTTTGGTTTGCCATAGGTAAAACCGGCTTTCTCGAAAGCTCGCACAGAAGCAATATTATCGCGCTGTACCAGTCCTTCTACTACTAGTATGCCAGGGTTTTGAGCCAGTAACTGCTCCACACCCTTTGAAAGCAATATATGCCCCAGGCCTTTGCCCCTAAACTCGGCTGAGATAAGATAGCCAAGGGTGGCAGTCGTGTTTTGTACTTTAAACCGGATTTGAGCGGCTGGTTTTCCTTTTACTTCAGCAATATATATGACCGTATGTGGGTCGGCAAGTTTGTCTTTAAACCAGCGTGTGTGGCTCTCTAAAAGTATAGTTGCTGAGTCAAAAGAGCGGCGGCGGACTTCAGGGTCGTTATTCCATTCATAAACCAGCAGCAGGTCTCCTTCTGTCACCTCTCTAAATGTAAGGTCAGTGGCAAGAGACAACCTGCGGAATATTTCCCGAAGCCGATCATCGCTATAACCGTCTATATACCGGCGTTGTATTTGCACCTGCTCCCGGAAAAGCTCTTCCAGCGATCTGTTACTTAGATGCGACTTGAGCTCCTCGTATCTCAAAGCGATTCCGTTCTCAGTGAGAAAGCTGTATAATCCTGCTTGGTTATCAGCCGTTTGCAGTACATAAAGTATACCGCCTACAGCCGCATACTCATAAGCTACACCGCTGGAAGAGGTGACAGCCACTGCGCACTGGCACATCAGCCGACACATTTGATCTGCTGTTAGGTTACGATGCAGGGCAAAGGCAGGGTAGAGGGCAAGCCATTGCTGTAGCTCCTCCAGGTGCTGATAAGCTCCGCCCACCACTAAATTAACCTGTGCAGAACAAGTATCAGCCAGTTCTTTTGCCAGCTTGAGGGTATAGTTGGCTGGATCAGCACCGCCCAGACTAACGAGCAATTGAAGAGGTGCAGCAGGTTGATGACGTGTTTGGCGGGCTGCTGCCATAAAAGGCTGGCGCAGCAGTGCATAATCAGTACCAAGCAGCAGCTTTGTATAGGGGGATGTTGTATATAAAGATGCCTTTACACCTCCTGCCTGGTTCAGAACGGCATCTGCCACAAAAGAATACGTGTGAATATCATCGATGCAGATAAGCGCAGCTCCTTTTGCCTTGATGCTTAACTGGTAATTTGTGTTGAAATTGTAGCCATCCAGCACTACAATTTCTTCTTTTGAGATATAAGCGTCTAACTCATGCGTAAAGCGATCTTCTGCTGGGGTGCAGGCAGGAAGAGCGATAAGTCCGTGACAGGTATGCTGTATTTGTTCCCGAAGATCTTTAGAGGGCGACTGAATAGCGAAAATGCACTCAAACTCCTCGCGCAGCATTTCTGCCAGCGCCAGCGAGCGGACTACATGGCCAAGGCCAATCTGGCTATTCCCGTCGGCGCGGAATATAATTCGCTGCTTTACGTCTTTGCTCTCTTTACTTAGTCCCATCCAGCAGTTTATACTTTAGCTCAGCTAGTTTCCAGTCAATTTCATTGTCGATATCCTGGGCTTCTAACTCTGATATTTCGAAGGCACCGGTTTTATCGGTGAATAATGCCTTTTTTTTGCAAAAAGCGTCTACCTTGAACCAGTAGAACTGTCCTGCATCGTGGAAGGCAGGTGTCAGGTCTTGTGACCGGCTGTTCAGGTGCTCCGGCCAGTTCAGCTGTGCTAAACCGTCTTCCAACCGAAAGCTGCGCCAGATCGGATAGCTATAACGTAGTACAGGGAAAACTGTATCATGGCTTTCCTTGATAAGTTTATCATAAGCTTTTTCTAAGGTGGCTGGCGTTACAAATGGAGCAGTGGGATAGATGCAGCACGCATTGTCGAACAACTTGCCAGAGGCTCTAAAATTGCTCAGCACCTCCTCCAGAACCTGTGCTGTTGTGGCAAAATCATCAGAAGCATCGGTGCTCCTCAAGAAAGGCACCTGTGCCCCGTACTGCTTTGCCACCTGGGCAATTTCTTCGTTATCTGTGGAAACCATCACTTCGTCAAACAAACCACAATTGATAGCGGTCTCTATAGAGTAGGCAATAATAGGCTTGCCAAGGAAGCTTTTAATATTTTTCCTGGGAATGCGCTTGCTGCCTCCACGTGCCGGTATAATAGCGATGTTACTCACCGCTGTACAAACTCTTTCACTTTTTCAATCACAAACTCCTGCTCCTCCTGTGTCAGGGTAGGGTACATGGGCAGGCTCAGGCACTCGCTGTAATAGTGTTCGGCAGCAGGGTAGTCGCCTTTGCTGTACCCTAAGCTGCGGTAGTATGGCATGGTGTGGGCCGGAATATAATGCACTTGCGCAAAAATGCTGTGCTCGCGCAGGAAATCATACAGCCCTTTGCGGTCCTGCACCCGGATAATGTACAGATGGTAGGCATGGCCTGTATCGGCCTCACGTAAAGCCTCTGGCGATGTGGTTAGTGTATCTATACCGGGTACATCAGCAAAAGCTTTATCATATACTTTGGCAATGCCCTTTCTTCTGGCAATGCCGGCATCTGCGCGTTGCAGCTGCGAAACGCCTAAAGCGCACAGCATGTCCGGAATACGGTAGTTGTAGCCTAGCTCCTGCATCTCCATGTACCAGCCGCCGTGGTTCTCCTCCATCAGTTCTGGGTCGCGGGTGATACCGTGAGTGCGCAGCTTGAGCAGCGCTTGATAGAGCTTCTCATCGTTCGTTGTCACCATGCCGCCCTCGCCTGTGGCTATGTGCTTGACAGGGTGGAAAGAAAAGATGGCCAGATCTGCATAATTCCCGTTGCCGCAGTTCTGTTTCTCACCCTTGCTATCGATAAAGTAGCCACCGGGAGCATGACAGGCATCCTCAATAATCCACAGACCGTGCTCGTCAGCTAATTTTTTAAACTCCTCCAGGTTTACCGGATTGCCGGCAAAATCCACAGGAATAATGCCGCTATAGTAGCCTCTCGGCTTGCTCTCAACCAACTCCCGCACTTTTTCCACATCCAGCAGGGCTGTATTTGGATCAATATCAGCAAATTCTACAGAGCCGCCGCAATAGCGCACGCAGTTGGCCGAAGCCACAAAAGTAATAGGCGTGGTAATTACCCTCGATTCCTCGTTCACACCCAGCGCCATCGCACACAAATGCAGCGCAGCTGTACCATTGCTTACTGCTACAGCATACTTAGCGCCAACGTAGTTTGCAAATGCCTGCTCGAACTCAGCCACCCGTGGCCCTTGCGTCAGAAAATCGGAAGTGAGCGTCTCCACCACCGCCTGAATATCATCTTCAGTGATGTTCTGACGGCCGTAAGGAATAGGTTTGGTGTTAGTGCTGAGTTTTGAGTTCTGAGTCACGAGTTAAAAAGTCTTAGGTATTGTATCTTCTCAAACTGTAAAATTCGAATCTACGTGCTGTCGGATTTGCTCACGTAGTTGATCTACTGTTAGCCAGTCGGTATTGGTGCCGGAGTTATACTTAAAGCCCATTTCAACCATGTGCCCTTTGTGCGCCTTCAGAAACTCATCTGTGTCCCAGATAGGAGTGGAGGGAAGTATAACATAGTTTTTTTCCAGCTCAACTGTGTTGAGGGAATCGGTTTCAGTGATCATCTCCTCATGCAGTTTCTCACCAGGGCGAATACCAACAATCTCCTGCTCACAAGCAGGCCCGATAGCTTCCGCTACATCTGTGATACGGTAAGACGGTATTTTAGGAACGAAGATTTCGCCGCCCCAATGGTTTTCCAGCGCATGAAAAACCAGCTCTACACCTTCTTCTAAAGAGATGTTAAAACGTGTCATATCAGGGTGGGTGATAGGTAAAACGCCGTCGGCACGCTTCTTCATAAAGAAGGGTACCACAGAACCTCTGGAGCCGATCACGTTGCCGTAGCGCACTACTGAGAAGCGAATATCGCGCTTGCCACGCATGTTGTTGGCAGCCACAAAAAGCTTATCAGAGCAAAGCTTGGTAGCTCCGTACAAGTTGATAGGAGCAGCGGCTTTGTCCGTAGAAAGGGCCACCACATCCTTTACCCCGCAATCCAACGCCGCGTTTATCACGTTTTCAGCACCCAACACATTGGTTTTGATGCACTCCATCGGGTTGTATTCCGCCGCAGGCACCTGTTTTAGCGCAGCAGCGTGTACGATTATGTCTATACCTTCGCAGGCGCGCTTAAAGCGATCACCGTCGCGCACATCGCCGATAAAATATCTTACAGATTTATACTTGCTGTGCGGGAACACCTGCGACATTTCAAATTGCTTCAGTTCATCGCGGGAGTAGATCACCAGGCGCTTCACGTTAGGGAAGCGCGCGTATACCATCTCTACAAATTTTTTCCCGAACGAGCCAGTGCCACCCGTTACTAATATAGCCTTGTTATTAAGGTCTAATGCCATTCTATGAATTTTTGCCTTTATACGCTGGGCTCAAAATTGTCACCCAATCATGTTGCAAGATACTTATTTTAACTAAAGCATGTATAGTGGCTGCTGTTGCAAAGTGCAGGTAGTATAAACTTAAAGTATAGGTGCTACGTTTGCCGGTTATTCTTACGGAATGGCCTCTAGCCCCAGTTCTTTGGTTGATATTGCCCGCATCTCCACTTTCCTGATTTTGCCCGTCACTGTCATCGGGAACTGATCTACAAATTTCCAATACTTAGGAATTTTATAGGTAGAGATTTTGCCTTTGCAATAAGCTGTGATATGCTCAGGTGTGATGTCATGGCCTTCCCGCAGCTTTACCCAAGCCATTACTTCTTCGCCATACTTAGCATCCGGCACGCCTATCACCTGTACATCCACTATAGCTGGGTGCGTGATCAGAAACTCTTCAATTTCGCGTGGGGCAATGTTTTCTCCGCCCCTGATAACTATGTCTTTTATGCGGCCCACTATCTGCACATAGCCTTCTTCGTCCATCACAGCTAAATCGCCGGTGTGCATCCAGCCATTGCGTAGAGCTTGTTCAGTGGCCTGCGGCATGTTCCAATAGCCCAGCATAACGGAGTAGCCACGGGTACAGAGCTCACCTTGCTGACCGCGAGGTAAAATATTGCCGGTTTCAGGATCAACAATTTTCACTTCCAGGTGTGGGTGCACGGTGCCAACTGTAGCAACGCGTTTGTCCAAGGGGGCATCTGGCAAACTTTGCAGCGATACAGGACTAGTCTCTGTCATGCCGTAGCAGACGGTCACTTCCTGCATATTCATCTTTTGCTGCACCTTTTTCATGGTCTCTATCGGGCAATTTGCACCCGCCATCACACCCGTGCGCAGAGATGAGAAATCATACTTTGAAAATTCTGGGTGGTCGAGCTCTGCTATAAACATAGTGGGCACCCCATAGAGCGAGGTGCATTTTTCATCCTGCACAGTTTGCATTACCTGGGCCGGGTCAAAAGATTCATCTGGTATTACCATACAGGCACCGTGCGTGATACAGGCTAAGTTCCCTATCACCATTCCGAAGCAGTGGTAAAAAGGCACCGGAATACACACCCGGTCTAGCTCAGTATACTTTAAAATCTCTCCTATAAAAAAGCCATTGTTCAGGATGTTGTGGTGCGACAAGGTAGCACCCTTCGGAAAGCCGGTGGTGCCCGAGGTATATTGTATGTTGATAGGGTTGTCGAATTGTAAGGAGTTTTCAACGGCTTCTACCTCTTCTGTACGAATACTTTTTCCTGCATCTAGAAATGACTGCCAGTCCCACTCCAGCACAACTGTTTGCTCTGGATAAGCGCAGGTTGGTTTTATCTGTTCTAGCATCTCTACATAATCGGTCTGCCGGAATCTTGGAGCAGCTATAAGTAGCTTTATCTGGCTTTGCTGCAGGGCATGCTGCAGGTCGTTGGTTTTGTAGGCCGGGTTGATATTGACAAGTATAGCGCCTATACGGGCTGTTGCAAACTGCACCAGTACCCACTCGTATCGGTTAGGCGACCAGATTCCGACACGGTCTCCTGCTTCGATGCCGTATGCTAATAAACCTTTGGCAACCTGCTCAACCTGCTCCCACAGTGCAGCGTAAGTCGCACGGTAATTTTGAGTTACCATCACCAAAGCTTCGCGGGTGCCGAATTTTTGTACTGTGCTGCGCAGGCTCTGGCTGATTGTTTCACCTCGTAGGGGTGTGGTGCTAACACCATGGCTGTATGAAAGTTTGTCCATCATTCAAGTGCTTAAAAGTTGAACTGTAAATGTTGAAACATTTTCTAAAATACGATTTCCTGCCCAACATTCAGTTACGACTTCTAAATTTATTTCAGAAGTATAATTAAGCGAAGGCTGATTTAGGAATGCCTGTAAATCAACGTATAAACGGGAAAGGTTGAAAGCCTCAGGCTACATTTCTAAAAGTATGCTGCCTGTGCAGGAGAAGGGGAAGAGGGCAGGAATAGCCTTAACTTTAAGGTATGGCTATACCTGCCCTAAGTATGACTGATATCTATTTTACCAACTGCCGAATTATCCCTGCCAGTTCTCCCGTTAAAGCCTCTCGGGAAAAGCGGGAGTGGTTAATATAAGGCAGGTCCAGGTTTGGATTGGTTTTCCAGGCTTTGGTGGACTGGTTCATGTGGTCCAGCATCAGGTCGTAAGCAGTGTAATGAAATAACCTTCCTGCCCCGCATTCATCAATGATACGGTCCATGTCAGAATGCACAGGTCCGAGCGCTATAATCGGTTTGTTGGCCGCTAAATACTCAAAAAGCTTGCCCGGCACATTCGCATATACATTGTCTACATCCGCAATAGAGATAAGTAAAGCTGTGCTTTCCATCATATACTTAATTGCCTGCTGGTGCGGTACATAAGGGATGAACTCTGTGATGCCTAATACTCCCGCTTTCTCAATCCGGCTTTTCATGCCCTCTGAGACCTTGCCTACAAACCGAAGCTTATAGTTTACATCGCTGTGTACCGACATAAGGTGCGCCAGTACTTTCAGGAACACGTCGATGTTATAATTTTCGGTGATGGTGCCAGTATAGGTAATCAGGTACTCGTTTTTAGGCGGCAGGCTATGAAACACGAAATCCTCCGCATCATACCCGTTCGGGATAACGTGAATTTTATTTACATCTATACTTGCTGGCTTGTTGAGGAACAGGCGTTTTGTGTCTTCGCTTGTCACGATTATAGCATCTGCCTGCTCTAATACCTGTCGCTCATACTTCTCATCCAGGCGCTTAGCCAGGGCTGTGTGGTATAGCTGGTCGTAGTAATGTATGTTTGTCCAGGGGTCGCGCAGGTCTGCTATCCAGGGCAGGTTATACTTCTTTTTTAGTTTTAGCCCGATAAGCTGGGTAGAGTGTGGTGGACTAGTTGTAACAATGGCTTTATACTTTCCCGTCTGTAGCAGCTCATCTGCCTTACGGATAGCATGCTTGTTCCAGCCTACACGAGCATCAGGAATAAATAAATTGCCGCGCACAAACTTAAACACCTTGTCTAATAAGGTGTCTTTGGTTTGCTGGTTAGCAAAGCCGCTATAGGGAATCTCTTTCTTGCCTGAAATTTTTTTATAATACTCAAATGGCTCTGAAGTGGCAGTGCGGTGTAATTCCACACCTTCAGGTACTTCTTTTGTAAACGTCTCGTCCAGCAAAGCATAGGAAGCCTGTTTCTCATCTACAGTAAGTACCGTTGGCTTTATACCTAACTGTGGAAAGTATTTGCAGAACTTTAATCCACGCTGCACACCTGGACCTCCTGAAGGCGGCCAGTAATAGGTAATATATAGAATATCAGTTAAGTCAGTTTTTTTCAAGGTTACTCCAGCATAAGTGTTAGTCAAATATAAGAATTATTATTCCATTAGAGGCTTTACGAGGTTGTATGGCAGCTG
>NZ_JBHTLD010000101.1:0-17148 GCF_042678745.1 Pontibacter rugosus
AGGCTTCACCAACTCGCCTGTAAGGGACTTGCACCCTCTGGAATAATATGATACCTTTCGTATCAGGTGCCCATACTGGGCGCACACCCAGTGCAGCCGTAACCCTTGTCACGCTACAGGCTTCGGCTGCACCACTCCGTTAGTTTAAATTATAAAAATGAGAATAGCTGCCAACATAGCACGGATGCTACTTTCTACTGCAGCTTGCGGCTTATTCTCGGCACTTGCCTATTATTCGATAGAACATAATGGAATTCTTTTCATCACTCCTTTTACCTTTACTTGGGCTTTGACTTTGACTAATCTTGATAGAGTTAAAATCAACAAGTTTAAAGCTCTCGGATTGGGAATGATGCTATCGCTTCCAGTCTTCTTTATCTGCTTGGGATTATCTATTGGATTTATTCCATTGATAGGACAATCATCAATAGGTATCATGTATACAGTTGCAGCCGTTCTCATGTATCTAGTAAGTAGCACTTATGTAAACATGAGGAGCTTTAAGACAGGATTAGTAACTACAGCTTTGTTAGCATCGCTTGCTGCTTTACTGACACAACAGCTAAACCTTTTCCTACTGAAGCAAGCACCTGCACTCGCTTCTAATCCTGAAATGTTCTTTATTAGCTGGCAATTATTAGCCGGACTTGGTATCAATACAGGAATATGGCTAAATGTAAAGGAAAGATACCTTACCTTTACAAGATCTAATAAAACCTAAAACATAGCTAACCAAGTCGCCAGATCTGATCACCAATAGCCGGGTTCTTAATCTCACTTTTGATTAAATAAAGTCTTCATCACTCCGCCTCTGGTTTATAGTCACTCACACTTTAATAACCTGTGTTTACCCATCTTTAAGTATAGTAACTAAGTTTTGCTCTACTTCTATTGATTTGATTTAAAGCACACGCAATATTAACTTTTGTTGAATTAGGCGCTCCTATTAGACATTTTGCTATATAATCACTATTATCACTATATAAAAACGGTGGTATGTATGAAAGTGATCCCCTTTAAAATACCAGTTTCTCAGGCCGAGTCTGTAATAGTGAATGAGGATATACTTCCTTTTTTCTATGGCCACATGCACCGTCACAAAGAGATGCAGCTCTCTCTAATTTTGAAGGGAGAAGGCACTCTGATAGTCGGAAACTACACCCAGTCCTTTAAACCCGGTGACTTCTACATTATTGGGGCTAACCAGCCGCACATCTTAAAGTCGGATACAAGCTATTACAACAGCGCTTTACCAGGCGGGGTACATGCCATCCATATCTTTTTTGAGCATGAGCATACGCTTTCAAATCTGATCAACCTTCCGGAAATGGAATTCGTGAAGAGGTTTCTGGATAAAACCTGCCAGGGTTTGCAGGTGCCTGAAGAGTATGCGCCTGAGGCTACCAAAATATTTATGAAGGTAAGCAGGTCATCAGGTCTTAAGCGCCTGCTTTCGTTTATCAAGCTCATACAATACTTTTCCAGAAATCTGACAGACTACAAGTCTTTATCAACAGGCTTTGCCTCTGCCCCATTCCCGGAAGCCGAGGACAGCCGCATGAACGAGGTTTACCAGTACACGATGAAGCACTATGCTGAAAATATTACGCTGGAGCGGATTGCCTCTGTCGTACACATCACGCCACAGGCCTTCTGCAAATATTTTAAGAAGCACACCTGCAAAACGTATAATGCCTTCCTGAATGAAATAAGGATCAACGAAGCTTGTAAGCGAATAATTAACGGAGAATCAACGTGTATTTCCTCTATTGCCTATGCCACAGGCTTTAACAGTGCTATTAACTTTAACAAGGTTTTTAAGAAAACTACTGGCAAATCTCCCAGCGAATATATCAGGGAGTATAAACGCGAATGGAAAAGGGCAATAAAAATGATAAAACAGCCTGCCTGAACATTTTTTTATTCCAACCCAAGCCCTACTTGTTTAGCTATACTTTAACAGCAAAAGGGAGTCCTAAACTTAGAGCTCCCTTTTGCTGCCTTTCATTATTTTATTTTACTACCTGGCTGGTAGCCGTTGTTCTGCTTCGTTCTCTGGTATATTTTGCTGGCTGGCCAGGCTTCGGCAGAGAATCTTTGATAAACTCCCGGATGTCCTGGTTAGAGGTTGCCAGATCTTCGCTGCGCAGGTACATCATGTGCCCGCTACGGTATCCCTTAAAGCGCATCCTGTCTTGTAACCTGCCACTTGGGTCCATTTGCCACATGTTATACTTGGCGTTGAAATAATCGCAGGCACCGTCGTAATAGCCTGATTGTACCATTAGGTGCAGGTTTGGATTTTGTGCCATGGCCTGCCGTAGGTTATCGCCTGTGTTGTCGTCGCTGTTATCCCAAGGGCGCACAGGGCCAAACATGTTATACTTTATGTCTGTTTTATACTTCAGATGGTCTTTGATGTAGAGGTTTATAGCAGGTGTAAACGAGTGCAGCCAGGAGGTTAGTTCTGCCGCATAATCAGGTCGCAAGCCTGCATCCTGCTTGTCGATACCGATGTAGCGCGAATCTAACCTGCCCACTGTAAAACCTTCTTTACGTAAAAGCTCTTTCCAGAAGAAGGGAGCAGGCACATTCAGGTTATGCTGCAGAATCACCTCTTCTGACAGACCTGCGTAATGAGCCATTCTGGCAGCTATTTGCTTTTTCTTTTGTGCATCAAGCGAGCCACCTTTGGTTATGGCAGGAATAAGCTCATTGATGGTAAACTCCTCTACCTCCGGCAACATTGCTGTTAGGTCCTGTTGCTGCAAATCAGGTGAGAGTGCTTTATGGAACCAGGCAGTGGCTGCATAGTATGGCAGCATATTAGCTGCGCCAACTGGCCCATCCCGCTTTATACCCAGCTCCGTTGGCGACACCAAAATTACGCCATTCAAGTACATCCAATGTGCATTCTGAAGCTCCAGGGCAAGGCCGGATACACGCGTGGTTCCGTAGCTTTCACCTATCAGATACTTTGGAGAATCCCAACGGCCTTTGCGGCCCACAAAAGTATTGATCCAGCCAGCCAGGTACTTGATGTCAGCATTAATACCGAAAAACTTTTTCTGCACATCTTCTTTGCTCAACGTACTCACTGCTCTCGACAGGCCTGTGTTTACCGGATTTACATATACAATATCCGCCACATCCAGAATAGAGTGCGGGTTCTCTTTTATACCATACGGCTGTAGCGGATATCCTTCCTCATCAATGTTCAACAGCCTGGGGCCGGTATAGGCAATGTGCATCCAAACAGAAGCTGAACCCGGGCCTCCGTTAAATGAAATCACCAGTGGCCTCGATGACCTATCCTTTACATCAGAGCGCTCATAGTAAGTATAAAATAAGCCTGCAATGGCCTTACCTTCTTCGTCCCATACGGGTTGTGTGCCCGCAGTGGCGGTATAAGGAACACGCTTGCCATTTATAGTAACGGTATGCTTTGTTGTAACAGTCGAATCAGTTTTAGGTGTCAGGCTTTGTGCCGAGGCAGCAAGAACAGCCAAACAGACAACCATAAATAAAGTACAAATTTTCTTCATGTAGCTATATCATTTAAAAGACAAAAAAATTCTTCAGCAGGTGTATACTGCCGATAACTAGAAGCTTAAAGATAAAAACCAGAGACTGGTAAAGCACTATCCGCAAGGGAAAACCTGCGGGTAGTGCTCTTATGACTTTTACTGGCGAGTATCCCAGAAAACCCGTTCCAGCATCGACTGTTTCTGATCAATATTCGGGTTGCTGGTTACCTCTGATACAGGATAAAACAAAGACCGTGGAATCTCATCATATATGGCTAGCGGCGTTGGAATAGGGGTAATATCCGGATACCCTGTTCTCCTCCAGTCGGTCCATGGCTCCATCATCACCCCAAAGTTTGCAATGTATTTCTGGGTGATGATTTGCTTCAGCTTTTCCTCATCAGATCCTGCAAGCGTGCCATGTGCCGATACAAATGCAGCAGCTTCAGCTTCAGGCACTCCTGCATCTTTCATAGAGGCTCTGATACCTTCTTTAAAGAAGTCTTCAGCGTTGCCGGGTGTCCCAAAACGTAGTGCAGCTTCGGCTCTTATAAAGTTATACTCTGAGTACAGTAACAGCCGCGACGGTGCATCGCCACCATACGTAATGGCTCCGCCTTCTATGCTACCATCGGCATTTATCTGTTCTGTATTGATGGCTGAAGGTGTTCCTTTGATGTAGCTGTGCAAGCGCGAATATTTGGTAGATGGATCACTTTCCAAGATAGTAGAGCCCTTGTAAGAATTCGTATTATAGGGGAAAGCTACAAAGTATGAAGCTCGTCGTGGATCATTTTTCTCATTCATGACATCCACAATAAAGCGGTTCGGAAAAAACTGATTCCTGAACTGCCCACCTTCTATACTTGTCAGGGGATTTTGCCTTTGCGACTGGTTCAAAAACATCATCTGAAAATTATCATCTGTCGATCTCATGAACTCAGCACCACTGTTCACCAAGGCTGTTATTTGTTGGCCGGCAAAGCCCGGATCTACTTCACTGTAGTGCAGGTAAATGCGGAGCTTTAGTGTATTGGCAAGCCGCTCCCACTGTTGTTTTGAGGTAGCCCAACTTGTGCTTGGGTAAAAAGTGGAAAAAGCGTTTGGCTCAAAAGTAGAAGATGCTGCATTGATATCTGCAATTCCTTCATCCAATAGCACGATCAAAGTCGGATAGATGGTGGCATCATCATCATACTTGGGGTAGAGGGTATTCTGAAACTGTGTCGCCTCTGAGAAGGGCACATCGCCCCAGGCATCTACCGTTATCTGGTACGTATAAGCCTTGAGAATTTTAGCCACTCCGGTGTAATGAGGACTCTCGTTCTCAGTTGAAACCCTGATCAACTGCTCCAGGTCGGCCAGTATATCCGCATAGATATTGTTCCAGTTGTTGTTTACATCAGAGTCTGTGATAAAGTACCTTTCATAGTTGGTAAAGGTGTTGTTAACGACAGGGCCGTGGCCGGAAAACTGCTGCATGATAAGGTTACTGTAGCGCATCAAATCGCTTGCTCCCATGTACCCAATATTAACCGTAGCAGCCGGTAAAATCTCCGACACCCTTGTCTCTTTGAGTTTATTGGGGTCGTCATTCACATCATAAAAATCACAGGACGGAAAGGTAAGTCCTATGGATAACAGCGCGAAGTATAGAAGTTTATATTTTTTCATATCTCAATAGCTTTATAGTACGGTGAATTAAAAGGTAGCTCTAAGGCTGGCACCTATGGTTCTTGCTACAGGCTGGATGCCGAATTCCAGGCCGCGCGAGTTGCTTATGCCCTGTAAGTTCTGCTCTGGGTCCAGGTCAGGATAGTTGGGAGCGTAGGTGATCAGGTTTCGGCCGTACACAGAGAGTTGCAGTGCCTTTATAAAACTGGTTCTGGCCAGCAACTCCTGCGGCAGGTTATAACTTAGCGTGGCCTCCCGTAGCTTTACAAAAGAAGCATCGCGCACGTATCCTGCCCAGGCTACATACTTGCCTCTTAAGCCCCAATAGTCCTGAGCTGTCACATAGATGTCATTGGTTCTGCCATCTTCTAAAACTCCCTCAAACAGGTAAGGCTTGTTTGCTGTACCATCCTCGTTAAACCGTGGATATTCTGCTGTTTCAGCTGACACACCCTGAATTCTAAGGTCTCCTACTGTTCTGGATAGGATATCGCCTTTGTGCTTCCAGTCTACCAGGAACGAGAGGTTGAAAGCTTTATAGGAGAAATTGTTGGTAAAGCCCATAGTGAATTTAGGATTGGGGTTACCTGTAGCAGAAACACCTGGTGCTGTAAGCGGCAGTCCGTTTCTACCGATAATCATCCTGCCCTGGTCATCTCTCCTATAGTCTGTTGAGTAGATTAGGCCATACTGCTGCCCAACTACTGCCTGTGTATTGGGAGAAGTAAATCCTCCAATTGTCAATCTCTCCACGCCTGGGCTTAGCTCCTCTACCATGGTTCTGAAGGTGGTAAAGTTGAGGGTTGACTCCCACTTAAAGTTCTGTCCGGCAACAGGGCTGCCTGATAACAGCACTTCTAAACCTTTGGTGGAAAGTTTACCTGCGTTTGTAATGGCACTGGTAAAACCGGAGGAGCCGGGCACCGGCACAGGAAAGATCAGGTTACGGGTATCTCTTCTATAAACAGATGCATCCAGGTACAAGCGATCACCAAAGAAACTGAGTTCAGTTCCTACTTCAATCTCACGGGTAAACTCCGGCTTCAGATCAAACTTACCTGCAACGTTGTCATAAGTATAGCCTGCCAACCCGTTGAAAGGGAAGTTAACAATCGTAGAGCCAAATCCATCTGCTGCATCAGCCTGCTCCCAATAGGTAAGGGTATTGTATACTCCTGCTCCTTTACCTACCTGGCCAATATTCGCCCTGATTTTAGCTGATGTCAATACATCTCCTGCTAAGCTTGGAAACGCCTGCGTTGGAACGAAGCTAACAGCAACAGCCGGATAGAAGATAGACCGGTTTTCTTTGGTAAGGGTGGAGGAAAAATCATTTCTACCTTTAACGTTTAAGGTCAGGTAGTTTTTGTAATCGACAACAAAGTCGCCGAAAAAGCCCATGAGTCTGCGCTTGACAAGCTCTCCGGATGGGTTGTATGTCAGGAAATTCTTTAGGTTCTCAAAGCCTGGCACTACAATACCTAGTCCTACCGCCTCTAAGCGCCGGTCGTAGTTAGCGATAACTTCATTACCTATTGTTGCTGTCAGCCTGAAGTCCTCTCCCATTTGCCTGTCTCCTGTAACCGTGAGGTAGGAGTTGATATCACGTGAAAAGAGTTCTCTCTCTCTAAGTCCTCCTGCACCAGCCGTGCTAGCGTTGCCATTGCTTCTGATTCCTTTCTCGTCGAAGCCCTGGCTGTTAGTAGTGAAAACGTCGCCTCCTATTCTGAGGTCAGCACGAAGCCAGTCATTAAAATCGTAGGCTAAGTTCAGGTTACCGTAAATCCTGTTTGTCTCATCCTCATACCTTACATTTTCAATAGCCCAGTACGGGTGATCTTCTCCTGCAAACCACAGTTGGTTCCCCAGCTCGTCCTGATAGGGCAAGCCAGACAGGTCATAGCTTCTCGGTGTATAAATCCCCCTCCAGAGCGGATTGGAGCCTTGGTTACCTGCTTGAGTGCGCTCCGACCTGTTATTAATAAAGTTGATGGATGTGTTAACAGTCAGTTTATCGGTTACACTGGTACCGGCGTTCACGCTAAAGGAGTTTCTTTTGAGCTCGTTGTTGGGCACCAGGCCAGTTTCATACGTATTGCCGTAAGAAATCCTGTAGTTATACTTATCCGTGGCACCCGAAAAGCTTAGGGTGTTCTGCAGAAACTGAGAGTGCTGTAGTATATCCCGCACATTATCAGGATAAGCCCTTAACTGCTCTTCCTCCCCAAACCAGTTTGTAACAGTTTGCCCGTTTATGCGTGGCCCCCAGGAGCCCGGCACATTGTTTATGTAGTTGCCGTTGCTGCCTTGTGCATATTCGTTCTGGAATTCAGGGAAGCGGTTGATTGTTCCTACACCATAGTTAGAAGAGAAGTTAACCTGATTCTTGGTTCCGAATTCGCCTTTTTTTGTTGTGATCAGGATAGCGCCAGATGCAGCCCTTGACCCATAAAGCACTGTAGCAGCTGCGCCTTTCAGCACAGTGATATCGGCAATATCATCCGGGTTAATATCGGCGGCTCTGTTTGAGCTTGCTACACCGGCATTTACACTGTTGCTGCCACCACTGTTATCAATCGGTACGCCATCAATTACAAACAGCGGCTGGTTACTGCCGGTTATACTTGAGAAGCCCCGGATGGTGATGTTAGAGCTGGACAGGCCGCCCCCAGTACCGGATATTTGCACACCAGCAACTTTACCGGCCAAGGCATTGGTCACATCTGTAACCGGAGCCTTCGTTATTTCTTCGGAGGAAACACCGCTAACGCCGTAGCCTAACGACTTTTTGTCTCTTTCAATACCGAAAGATGTCACCACTACCTCTTGCAGTTGCTTTGTGTCTTGGGCAATAGTTATGTTATAGACACTTGACCCTGTAACCGGAACACGTTGAGTTGCAAAACCAATAAAAGATACAACAAGTGTAGCACCCTGTGGCGCTGACAAACTGAAGGTACCATCCACCCCTGTTTGCGTGCCCCTGGTAAGCCCTTCTACCACAATGGTTACACCCGGCATAGGCTGTCCATCATCTTTGGAGATAACTCTGCCTGAGATTTCCTTGTCCTGTGCATGCGCCATCCCATAGATATTCAGGCACAGGAAAATCAATAGTAGTTTTTTCATCATAGTATATAAGTTTTATTCCTAAGGGAATATAGGTAATCACGGGCTATGATGTAATTGGCGAGAGCGCAAAATGCAGCTTATGTTAATATTGGTTTAGCAATAGACAATTTTGTTTAACTACATTGGCCTAACTTGAATTCGAATTAGGGCATAACTACCTAAAGGCTTAAACAGACAGCAATTACGGGTGTTCCAGGAGACAGCAGCAGCACATAAAGATGAAAACTACTAATCTTAAAGGTGATGTTATTTTTATTACGCGCTCCTGCTCTATTACTTTATCCTACTGCTTACTTTCTGTGGAGGCATAAACAGCTTATACTCCATAGGATTTCTACTTAAAGAATAAAATAACTAATATTAACACATGCAAAAACGTATACTTTCAGCCGCACTGCTGGTAGCCCTTTCGGGATGCGCAGTAGCCCAGAAGACAGGGAAACAACCCTCACCTACACCTGCCAAAGAGCGGTTTCAAGCTCATCAGGCACGCCAGCAGCTAACACAGAACTCGCTGGTGCGTAACCTTGCGCTCCGCAACGCTGGCCCTTCTATTATGAGTGGCCGTATCACCGACCTGGAAGTATCTCCCACAGACCCGACTACTTTCTATGCTGCCTTCGCCTCTGGTGGCCTTTGGAAAACAACCAACAACGGCTTGTCTTTTGAGCCGCTGTTTGACGAGCAGGCAGTAATGACCATCGGTGACATTGCCGTAGACTGGAAGAACAATGAAACCATTTGGATAGGCACTGGCGAAAGCAACTCCAGCCGCTCCTCTTACGCAGGCGTGGGCGTTTACAAAAGCACAGATGGCGGCAAAACTTGGCAGCACATGGGTCTTGACGATACGCACCACATCGGTAAGATTATCCTGCACCCCAACGATCCTAATACAGCCTGGGTAGCCGCAGTTGGTCACCTATACTCGCCAAACAAAGAGCGCGGCATTTACAAAACCACGGATGGCGGCAAAAGCTGGAAGAAAACCCTCTACCAGGATGACAAGACTGGAGCTATCGATTTGCAGGTAGATCCTAAGAACCCAAACAACCTATACGCCGCCATGTGGCACCGTGAGCGCAGTGCCTGGAACTTTGTGGAAGGCGGCAAAACCTCCGGTATCTTTAAATCAACGGATGGCGGTAACACCTGGGCTGATATCAGCACAGCCAGCAGCGGTTTTCCTGACTCTAACAACGTAGGCCGCATCGGTCTAAGCCTGTTCCCGGATAACCCAAACATTTTATATGCACTGGTAGATAACTACGACCGCCGCCCGGTAGAGAAAGAAGCAGATAAGCCGGAAATGCTGGATAATGATCTTTTCAAAGGAATCTCAAGCGACGAATTCCTGAAACTGGATGATAAAAGCCTGAATGAGTTTCTGGACAGAAACCGCTTTCCTAGAGATTACACGGCTAAAAGCGTAAAAGAGATGGTACAGCGTGGCGAGCTTAAACCTGCCGCGCTTACTGACTACCTCACCGACCCTACAGTAGAAACCTATGAATCAGAAGTGAGAGGTGCTGAAGTATACCGTTCCGAAGACGGTGGCAAAACCTGGAAAAAGACGCACGATGATTTCATCAACGATATGTACTCTAGCTATGGCTACTACTTTGGCGTAATACGTGTAGCTCCAACCGATGCAAACAAGATCTACATACTGGGTGTGCCGCTGCTCATGTCTGAAGATGGAGGCAAAACCTTCCGTAACATAGAAGGCGACAACGTGCACTCCGACCATCAGGCCCTATGGGTGAGTCCTGACAAGCCAGGTCACCTGATTAACGGCAACGACGGCGGCATCAACATCACCTACGACGACGGCAAATCGTGGTACTACGCTAATGCGCCGGCGGTAGGTCAGTTCTATTCCGTGGCTGTGGACATGGCAAAGCCTTACAACGTGTACGGCGGATTACAGGACAACGGTACCTGGTATGGACCAAGTAACTACAAGTATAGCCTGGACTGGACAAGTAGAGGCAAATATCCGTATGAGCGCATCGGCGGCGGCGATGGCATGATGGTGCAGGTTGATTGGCGCGATAACAATACCGTGTACCTGGGTTCTCAGTACGGCAACTACACCCGCCTCAACAAGCAAACAGGCGAACGCACCTTTATCAAACCAAGCCATAAGCTAGGCGAAACACCGCTGCGTTTTAACTGGGAAGCCCCTATCCTGCTAAGCCGCCACAACCAGGATGTTTTATACTTTGGCTCCAACAAATTCCACCGCTCTATGAACAAAGGCGAGGAGATGGAAACACTATCTGGCGACCTGACCAACGGAGGCAGAAAAGGAGATGTTGGCTATGGCACCCTGACAAGTATAGATGAGTCGCCGCTGCGTTTCGGCCTGTTGTACACGGGCTCTGATGATGGCGTTATTCAAGCCTCCAAAGATGGTGGCTATACCTGGACCAAAGTATCAGACAAGCTGCCGCAGAACCTGTGGGTATCTACCGTAGTGGCCTCAGCACACAAGCAAGACCGTGTGTATACTTCCCTGAACGGCTACCGTTGGGATGATTTCACGCCATACTTATACATGTCGGAAGACAACGGCAAGAAGTGGGAGCGCATTGGTGGAAACCTGCCGCAGGAAGCGATCAACGTGGTGAAGGAAGATCCGAAAAACCCGAACCTGCTGTATGTTGGCACCGACCATGGCCTGTACATCTCCCTGGACAGAGGCAAAACCTTTATGACCATGAACCAGGGAATGCCAGCGGTTTCTGTGCATGATGTGGTTGTGCATCCACGCGAGAATGATTTAGTGGTTGGCACGCACGGCAGATCTATTTACATCACCAACGTAGAGCACCTGCAAAGCCTGACGCCGGAAGTAATGAACAAGCAACTTCACCTGTTCACCTTTAAGCCGGTCAACTACAGCAGTAACTGGGGCAACAAAGGGTATACATGGAGCGAGGTAAATAAACCAGAGCTGACGGTTCCGTTTTACACTTCAGCCGCTGGCACCACTACTATCCGCATTAAAACAGAGAAAGGAGAGGTAGTAAAGGAGCTTCAGGACCAAAGCGAGCGTGGGCTGAACTACGTGTCCTATGATTTATCAGTAGATGCAGCAAAAGCCAGCATGTATGAGGCCGCAGTAAACGCCACTAAAAAAGAGGGTGAAGATAAGGCTAAAGTAGAAGCGGCCAAAGACGGGGTAATTTACCTGCAGCCAGGCAAGTATACCATAGAGGTAACAACAGCCGGAGGCACAACTCAGACGCAGGAACTTACCATCAAAGCTCCTGAGCGCAGAACGAGAGGTTAATTTATACTTCTTGTTCTACAGCTTGAAAGGCCGCTCTTCAGTTAGAGCGGCCTTTTTTTTTGGGTGGTCTGACTATTTAGTTTTTGTTTCAACCTCTGCTCCGCCAGTTTACCCTGTCCTTCTAGTGTTGTATGCTACGTGGCTACATGTCTGTGAAAATACATTTTCTCATTCAGCACAAGTATGGTTACAACCAAGGAGTGCCATTTCCTGACACTCCTTGGTTATAGCAGCTACTGTAGCTCTCACTGCACAAAGAACGCTTTTCCAGCAGCAGAAAATAAATTCTATTGTTCACTAAAAAACAACCATTACCTATATAGTATATTATTGGCAACTAGTATATTGCGCAGCTAAATCCATACTATATGAAACAACTTTACAAGAAATCATGCCTGCTTCGCGTGCATGTGTTATTACCATTATGCCTGCTGCTGTTTATACAATGCAGCACTCCTAAGCTCTCGATGCAGGAAGGCAAGAAAATAGAGCAATTAGGCGTTTGCCTTGTTTTTGGGGATGAGGTGCCACCAGAGTTTCAGGAGCAGTTTGAAAATCAGCTGGATGACTACATAGTGAAGTATAACACACAGCCACACCCATTTAAGCTGACAGAGTGCCAGGACGAAAGCTCTATGCTCATCAGGATTGAAAACGTAAGCTATACCACAGCCAATCAACGTGCTACAGGTGTGGCTGTTAGTGCTATCGGCTTGTTAGGGGTACCTGTTGCCATGGTCTCGGCCGGCCTTCCTTTCTATGCCTTTTTCTACTATTTCCCGACAAACCAAACACAGGCTATACTTGCCCTGAGCAACGATATTGCACACCCTACTATGGGCACCATGCAACGTGCTTATTCCAGCGGGGGCATGTTTGGCACAGACGAACGTCAGCGCCTGCGCCACGCTACTAAGTTTGACAAACACCTGACCGCTATCTTCACAGAACTAGAGAGCAGCTACGCCAAAACAGCTAGAAAGCCTGCTGCGAAAGTAAAGCAGAATGTGGCAACCGCAGATATGAGATAAATTAGTCTCCTTTCGCTTTACAAGTATAAAATAGCAGCGGCCACTCTCGTAAGGGAGTGGCCGCTGCTATTTTATACTTGGTTTATACTTTACAACACTGCCAGGCTTTGCTCAATGGCATGGATCTTTGCCTCGGCATCAGCCTTCTTCTTGCGCTCAGCAGAAATCACAGCTTCTGGTGCGCCACTAACAAAACGCTCGTTACTTAACTTTTTATCTACCGATGCCAGGAAGCCTTTGGTATACTCCAACTCCTTGGTCAGGCGCTCGCGTTCTGCGGCTACGTCTATATTACCTTCCATCGGGATAAAGAACTCGTCTCCAGCCTCAACAAAGCTAATGGCGCCTTCCAGGTTATCACTCACAAAGCTTACTTCGCTGATGCCAGCCAGCTTGCGGATAACACCCAGAAACGGCTCATAATCAATTCCGCTCAGGTTTTTGATAGACAGCTCCAGTTGCTTTGAGTTCGGGATGTTTTTTGAATTGCGCACATTCCGGATAGCTCCGACAACGTTTAATACGCTGTCCATTTTCTGAATGATCCCTTTATCAAACTTATCCTTTTTAGGCCATGCCGATACGATCAGGTATTCTTTATCCTTGCGCTCTTTTAGCTCGTGCCAGATCTCTTCAGAAATGAACGGCATAAACGGATGCAGCACCTTCAGCACCTTTTCCAGGAAAGCAGTAGTCGCCTCTATCGTTTGCTTATCGATTGGCTGCTGATAGGCAGGCTTTATCATCTCCAGGTAATTAGAGCAGAAATCATCCCACACCAATTTATATACGGCCAGCAAAGCATCCGAAATACGGAATTTGCTGAAATGGTCTTCTATTTGAAGGAAGGCCTCGTTGAAGCGCGACTCAAACCAGTTCACGGCCGTCTCGTTCGGGAACGGCAGGCTTTCGTCTACTTCCCATCCTTTGATCAGGCGGAAAGCATTCCAGATTTTGTTGCTGAAGTTACGTCCCTGCTCTACCAGTTTTTCATCAAATAACAAGTCGTTACCGGCTGGCGAGCTGAACAACATACCCGCACGCACACCGTCGGCACCGTACTGGTCGATCAGGTCCAGTGGGTCAGGCGAGTTGCCTAGCTGTTTCGACATTTTGCGGCCCTGCGTATCGCGCACAATACCTGTGAGGTACACATTGCGGAACGGAAGCTCATTTCTGAACTCATACCCCGCCATGATCATACGCGCCACCCAGAAGAAAAGAATCTCCGGAGCCGTTACCAGATCGTTGGTTGGGTAGTAGTATAAGATATCTTTGTTATCCGGATCTTTGAAGCCATCAAACACCGAAATTGGCCACAGCCAGGAAGAGAACCAAGTATCCAGCACGTCTTCGTCCTGGCGCAGGTCTTCCAGTTGCAGTGCTTCATTGCCGCTTTCCTTACGGGCTAAAGCAAGTGCTTCTTCACCAGTGGTAGCTACTACAAAAGAGCCATCCGGCAGGTAGTAAGCAGGTATCTGCTGTCCCCACCACAGCTGACGCGAAATACACCAGTCGCGGATGCCTTCCATCCAGGAGCGGTACATGTTTTTGAACTTGGGCGGGTGCAGGCGGATCTCATCGTTCATTACGGCATCAAGCGCAGGCTTTGCCATATCATCCATCTTGCAGAACCACTGCATAGAGAGGCGCGGCTCAATCACAGCACCCGTGCGCTCAGAGGTCTGCAATACGCTGGCATACTCCTCTATCTTCACCAGCAATTCGGCTTCCTGCAAGTCTTTTACAATATTGCGGCGGGCAGCAAAACGATCCTGGCCCACGTATAGCTGTGCCTGCTCATTTAGTGTACCGTCGTTGTTGAGGATATCAATGGTAGGCAGCTTGTGCTTTTGGCCAAGCTCGTAGTCATTCAGGTCGTGGGCCGGTGTTACTTTTAGCGCACCTGTACCAAAATCTATACTTACGTACTCATCCAGTATAACCGGAATCTCTTTCCCTAACAGCGGTATGCGCACGCTTTTACCATGCAGGTGCGTGTAACGCTCGTCGTTCGGGTTAACGGCTACAGCCACGTCGGCCATGATGGTTTCAGGACGCGAGGTAGCCACTGTGATATAGGTAGGCGCTGCTGTGCCATCTGCTACAACTTCGTAGTTCAGGTGGTACATTTTAGCCATGGTATCTTTAGGAATCACTTCTTCGTCAGACAAAGCTGTGCCGCCGAGTGGGTCCCAGTTTACCATACGCACGCCACGGTAGATCTTGCCTTTGCGATACAGGTCCACAAACACCTGTATTACGGCAGCGCTCATGTCATCTTCCATCGTGAAGCGGGTACGGTCCCAATCGCAGGAGGCACCCAGCTTCTTCAGCTGGTCCAGTATAATGCCGCCATACTTCTCTTTCCACTCCCAGGCATACTTTAAGAACTCCTCGCGGGTAAGGTCACTTTTGTTGATGCCTTTCTCTTTCAGCATCGCCACTACCTTTGCCTCGGTGGCAATGGAGGCATGATCGGTGCCCGGCACCCAGCAAGCTTCCTTGCCCTGCATACGCGCACGGCGAATCAGTATATCCTGAATGGTATTGTTAAGCATGTGGCCCATGTGCAGCACGCCTGTTACGTTTGGCGGCGGAATCACGATGGTGTAAGGCTCCTTGTTCGGGTTAGGCTCAGAATGAAAGAAGCCGCGCTGCATCCAGCTGTCGTACCACTTCTTCTCTACTTCTATGGGGTTATATTTCGTTGAGATTGACATCGTATAGGTGTTATTTTCGGCGTGTTGTGCTAAAAAGCAAAATTAGGGATTTTGTCTTAATGTTGCTTGTCTGAATCAGGATTTTCAGGATTGGGTAGATAGGCAGGATTAAAATTATTACAGATCAAATAACTGTTGTTGCCGTGTAATTCTTAAAATAAATCCTTTGCATCTTTTTCATCCCAAAAATCCTGATTCAGACAAACAAAAACGCCTGCCCCTTTACGGAGCAGGCGTTTTTGTTTAAGCTTTTATCTTTATGCCTCCTGGTGTAACCAGGATTTCTTTGCCAACAGCTCATCCTCTGTCTCACGGTAGTCCGGATCGTCCACGCAACAATCCACAGGGCAAACAGCGGCACACTGCGGTTCTTCATGGAAACCCATACATTCTGTACACTTATCTGAAACGATGTAGTAAAACTCATCAGAAATAGGTGCCTGTGGTGCGTCCCCAGGGATAACCTCACCATCTTCAATCTCTACTTCTTTCAGTTCAGTTCCACCGCCCCAGGTCCAATCCATACCGCCTTCGTATATTGCAGTGTTTGGGCACTCTGGCTCACAAGCTCCGCAGTTTATACATTCATCGGTTATCATTATAGCCATAGTCGTATCTCCTGTATATTTTTTATACTTTTGTAATCTTGTTTCTATTAACGAACAAAATTAGGAACAATCAGTATCCATATCAAATAAATTTTACAACTCACCGTATTGCCATGACACTTGAGAACAGGATTGAGGCTTTTGTAAAGCTAGGAAAGCAATTACAGAACCTTACCCCGGCAGAGCGCCAGGAGTGGGCCTATACAGCTGCCTCCCGAAACGTTTGGTTTACAGAAGAGAACGTATCCTTTGCACTCAATGGCCTGATCATGATGCTTGATGAGCAATACCTTCGTGAATGGCTTTACCCTTACTTCCTCAAACAGGTTACACCGAAGAAGGTTGGCATTGTGATGGCGGGTAATATTCCGATGGTGGGTTTCCACGATTTTCTGTCGGTGCTGATTAGTGGGCACCACCTGCTGGCCAAGCTTTCCTCTGATGATGAAGTACTGATCAAGCGCCTGGCAAACATGCTGATCGGCATAGAACCTGCTTTTGCCAATCATATTGAGTTTGTACACCTGTTAAAGGAATCTGACGCCATCATCGCAACGGGTTCCGACAATACAGCCCGCTACTTTGAATATTACTTTGCCAGCCGCCCACACATTATCCGTAAAAACCGCACCAGCCTGGGCGTGCTTACCGGCCATGAAGAGGAGGATGATTTACGTGCACTCGGAGAGGACTTTTTCCGCTACTATGGCCTGGGCTGCCGCAATGTATCCAAGGTGTTTGTGCCGGAAGGCTATAAGTTCGACAGGTTTTTTGAAGCCAATGAGTATCGCTCCACTATACTGGACCTCCATAAATACCAAAACAACTACGACTACAACAAATCTATCCTGCTGGTAAACCAGGTGCCGCATTTTGATAACGGCTTTATGCTGGTGCAGCAGAGTCAAAACCTGGTATCTCCTATCTCAGTGCTTTTCTTTGATACCTTTACCTCGCTGGATGATTTACAGGAAAAACTTACAGCCGTAAAAGACAAGACGCAGGTGGTAGTTTCGGCCAATGGTTGGCTGGACGGCAGCATTCCGTTTGGGGAGGCACAGCGCCCTATGGTTTGGGATTACGCAGATGGTGTAAATACATTAGATTTCCTGTATAAATTATAAATCTTATAACTTTCTCTTTCGGGTTCTTGTA
>NZ_JBHTLD010000102.1:0-17134 GCF_042678745.1 Pontibacter rugosus
GGATGAGTTGATAAAAGCAATCTATAATGCTATTGAGGAAAAACAACCAAACTTTAAAGGAGAAACAATTGAGAATCTCTCGGTTCAACAAGTTCCTTCCCTGCATGGGCTAGAGGTTCAGTTTAGAGCCACATATTGGGCAGAACAAATTGCTTTTGAGATTCAATTAGACAAGAATTTTAAGAAAAGAGTAATAAAAGGTTTTGCTCAGTCTCCCAATACTTTTAGCGGTTCTTTTGTGGAAGAGAAAGAGAATGCTACATATAGGATTTGTGTTGCATCTCAAAAAATAACCCCAGACAATCCCTTTTTCCTATTCTTCCAGTTCGACGAAGGTGTGGGTAAAATTGTCAATTTTAAACTATGGAAAGAGGGATTCAAAAAACCCATGGGGTTTATCACAGAGGTAAGAGGATAAATATCTTACAGCACCATTTTCTGCCAATTATGTTCAGTTTCTGCAGCAAAATGCTTAAGGTTTATTCAAAACTTTTACCTGCTATTCATAAACAATAGATTTTGAAAAAAGAGCTCAAAGCATCTTTGCAAGTTTTAATGGGGTTAGCGTTGTTATGAACAACACGAGCTGCTAACATGCAATGCTTTCAATTTGGTAAGTTACAACCTGTTGGTAAAAGCTTCATAGGAGAGGTTGGATTACATATCCAGTGTCCGTGGAGACTGACAAATAAACAGGAAATCATAGTGGGTAGCGAGGACCTCTTTGAACAACCAATTGAGGATACCGATTATGACTCGAGTTTCGAGTGGGATAAACCAATGGCCAACTTGAGAGATATTAAACTTCAGAAATTACTTGATACACAACAGTTCAAAGTAAACGCAGTAGCAACTGATCATTATGGTGGACTTGAAATAAAATTCGATGAAGATTTTTGTCTCACCCTCTTCCCCACACTCTCAGGCAAAGATGAATTTTTGGAGTATTGGCGACTACTAAACAACAAGGTTAAACCAGGAAGTCATCTGGTAGTCGGGCCATTGGGCGCTGAAGAAAAAAAAGAAGAAGAACATATTAAATAGTTAATGAGCTGACGGTTTATCTCAGCCGCTGTTATTTTTAGAATATTAGCTGAAATAGTAAGTGTGGAAAAATAGTATTGCCTTGAACACCCTCTTTTGAGTTTTAAAAAACCAGTGTATTTTTAGGATAAACATTGCTTTGTTATGAACTCACTATTACATGATTCAGATGTCAAGAGTGGCAAGCTTTAGTAAAAACGCGGAGGCCAAACCTAATCAAATGTTCTGGCAAGTAACCTGCAGAAAAACGAAAGAGTAAAATGTGCCAGTGAGTAACTTTAACTATACTTGTAAGCTAAGTTGCTGCTCTGCTCAAACAATCTAATTGATTACAATTAACACCACAACCAGCCGTTTAACGTCTAGCTATTCGTACAAAATACACTTACCGTGAAAAAGCATTTCATTCTACCGCTTTTGTTCCTGGGCTTGCTGTGCCAGCCACAGGCTATACTTGCTCAATCTAAAACAAAGGCAGCAGTAGCCTTTACTTACCAACCCGACCAAAGCGAAGACCATTATAACCAGCGCATCACCCACAAATCTATACCTGTAGGGGCAGATGCGTTTGTGCTGCTAAACCGGAACGGAAACAGCAAGTATGCTCTGGAGAAGTATAACGCCGACCTGAAGCAACAGTGGTCGGTAGCCATTCCTTTGGCAGAGGGCGAGACAGTAGAAAATTTCACGGCAAACGCTGAGGCTGCCCTGGTAGTAACACACCGCAAAAATGGTCAAAACCAACAACTGCAAGGCCATTACATCAACACCAAAAGCGGACAAAAGGAGCAACCCGTGCTGCTACTGGAAGAACCAGCCAAAGGCCGACGTGCCGGTGTCTCTGTTTCTGCCGATGGCTCAAAGCTGCTAGCTTACCGCTTCCATACCGACAACAGCTTTCAGATACACGACATAAGCGGCACCATGTATGACGGCAACTTACAGAAACTGCAGGATGTAAAATATAACCTCAACGACTTGCGCGGCATTTTAACAGCTGACGTACAACTAAGTAATCAGGGAGAACAATATGTAAACCTGATCTCGGACCAGATGAGCCGCCTGAGTGTGCGCCGCTATACGTTGGGTAGCCCTGAAGTTAAGGTAATGTCGGTGCTGGTGGGTGGCGTGTTTGGCGGGCAGAAAGTATACATCCGCGACACGAAGTTTAAGCTCATGCCCAACGGCCAGCTGTATGGCGCTGTACTTACAGCCGACGAAAACAGCAACAGCTACTACAGCTTAAAGGCAGTGAAGTATGATTTTGAGCAGGAGGATATGGTGTTTGCCGAGGAGTTTCGGTTTACGCCGGAGTATGTGCAAAAGGTAAATACCTTGAGCAAAAGCAATAGCAAAAACTTACAGGATATTTACCTGACAGACCTCCTCCTGACACCGGAGAAAAACCTGGTGATACTAGCCGAGAAGAAGTATACCGAAGGCGGTGAAAATGCCCCTTTCTTCGCAAAAGAGTTGCACCTGTTCGCTTATGATGAGTTTATGGACAACGCCTGGAACTCCGTTCTGATGAAGCAACAGCAAGCGCCGGCTTCTGAAGGCTTCTCCAGCATTTCCTATAGCTCCTACTTAAATGGCAACACACTTAACCTACTCACGCTGGAAGAGCTAAATGGCAAGTATGATTTATACCTCCGCCAGATAAACACTAGCAACGGCAGTGCCTCTGCACCAAAAGCACTAGGATTAAATGTGCCTGCTGATAGAAAGCTAGCTTATCTAAAAGAATATACCGCCTGGCTGGCCGATAAAGATATTGTAACAGTTATCAGAGCAGGCAAGAAAGCAGACAAACTACAACTGAGCCATATTCAGCTTAAGTAAGCAGCTCTAAATATACCTTAACCGATAAAGGTATGCCATACCGCAAGTTTAGCGACAGCGTAACTTGTGGTTATACTTGAAGCCAGTTTGTAACTGGCAGTTTCAGCTAATCACAAGTATAAACGACATTTTAAGAGAAGCCAAAGTATACGTACAGCACTTGCGCCAAATAAAAAGGGCTGCTACCAATTGGTAACAGCCCTTTTCAAGTATAAAATGGTCAGAAATTAATACACGTATTCGTTTGCGTCGATTAGTGCAGCAGCGATACGACGGCGAGCCTCTTTTGTGTTGTAGAGGTCTTTCTTCGTAAAACGCTTCAAGCCCATGAACAACAGACGCTGTTCATCTCCTTCAGCCATCGCGGCGATTGCCTCTTTACCTGCTTTGAAAGCAGTATCAACGGCATCGTTTACTACTACACGTACAATATCAATCTCCTTAGAAACCGCATCTTCGCCCTTCATGCCTACCAGCTTCTCTACACGCAGTAGCGTAGATTCCGCCACGTAAGTTTTGATAGCCATGTCAGCAATATTCATCAGCACTTCCTGCTCTTTTGCCAGTGAGTTCATGTACTTCTGTACTGCTGTGCCAGCCACCATCAGGATAGCCTTCTTCAGGTTCTTGATAGCCTTGTGCTCTGCTATGAATAAGCCTTCTTCCTCTTCACCAAAATCTGGAATAGCCATTAGTTCCTGCTGCACTGCCTGGGCAGGGCCCATCAGGTCAAGCTCGCCTTTCATGGCTTTCTTCAGGATCATATCTACCGTCAGCATGCGGTTGATCTCGTTGGTGCCTTCAAAAATGCGGTTGATACGAGAGTCGCGGTAAGCACGGTCCATTGGATAGTCAGCCGAGAAGCCGTAACCACCGTAGATCTGCACCCCTTCGTCTACCACGTAATCCAGCACTTCAGAGCCTTCTACTTTCAGCATCGCGCACTCTACTGCAAACTCACGGGCAGCACCAAGTAGCGCCTCGTTCTCGTTTGCTCCGCCAGCCATCAGTTCCTGCTCTTTACGGTAGATGTCCATACCTGCACGGTACAGCGCCGACTCAACGGCATAGATGCGGATTGCCTGCTCAGCCAATTTATACTTGATAGCCCCAAACTTCGCGATTGGCATTTTAAACTGCTGGCGCTCGTTTGCATACTTTACCGAAAGGCTTGCCACGCTTTTAGAAGCTCCTAAAGTAGCAGCCCCAAGCTTAATACGGCCAATGTTCAGGATATTGAAAGCAATCAGGTGGCCTTTGCCGATCTCGCCTAACACATTTTCTTTTGGCACTTCGCAATCTTCGAAAAACACCTGGCGGGTAGAAGAACCTTTAATACCCATCTTGTGCTCTTCGTTGCCTAAGCTAACTCCTTTGAAGCCACGCTCCACAATAAAGCCAGTGAACTTGTCGCCGTCAATCTGTGCGAACACTACAAACACATCGGCAAAGCCAGCGTTAGTGATCCACATTTTCTGACCGTTCAGAATGTAGTGTGTACCAGCATCATTCAATACTGCCTTGCTTTTAGCTGCTAGCGCGTCTGAGCCAGAACCTGGCTCCGTCAAGCAATAAGCAGACATCCATTCGCCGCTCACCAGTTTCGGTACATACTTGCTTTTCTGCTCTTCTGTACCAAAGTATAAAATTGGAAGTGTACCGATACCCGTATGAGCCGCAAAAGCAACCGGGAAGGAGTGGCCACCACCTACTGACTCTGTTACCAACAGTGCTGTGTTGAAGTCCATATTCAGGCCGCCGTACTGCTCCGGCACAGATACCGCAAACAAACCTAGTTCCCCTGCCTTTTTCATCAGGTTTTCCATCAGGCCCTCTTCGTGGTTATCCAAACGCTCCAGCAGCGGGTACACTTCTTCACGCACAAAGTCCTTACAGGTTTGCGCCATCATCAGCTGCTCTTCGTTAAATTCTGCAGGTACAAATACGTCCTGCGGGTTTGTTTCCTTTATCAGGAACTCACCACCTTGGATGGTAGCGTTTTGAGTTGATTTTTCCATTACTTTTTGATTTTATGATAAAAGACGAAGGACAAAAGACTTCTGTGTGTGTCCCTCATTATTATATTTTTTTGTGTTTAATCTTTCAGCCTGCTCTGCAAGTTGCTGATCATCTTTTGTATCCTGATCAGTTTCTCTATTAAAGAGGTTAAGCTTTCTCTTTGAACAAAACCTAGTTCATTAGCTATGATAAGCTGTGTTTCAAGCTCATAGGCAGAACCTAAAGCCATACTTAAGAAGTTGCTAAAGTCCTTGTTGGTACTCCTTCCAGAACCTTCAGCTATGTTAGAAGGAATGGAGACAACAGCACGATTAACTTGAGACGTAAGTCCAAACTTCTCAGAGGCTGGAAAACGGGCAGAAACTAAATATACTTCTTTTGCAAGTACAAGTGCTTCCTGACATACTTTCAGCTCTCTAAAGTTGTGCTTCATCTTTCAAGCTAATTGTCTTTTGTCCTTAATCCTTTGTCACAAAAGTCTATTTTAATAATTCAAACACCCCAGCTACACCTTGGCCGCCGCCAACGCAGGCGGTAACGAGGCCGTGCTTGCCGCCGGTGCGGCGCAGGTCACTGAAAAGTTGCACGGTGAGTTTTGCGCCTGAGCAACCCAGCGGGTGCCCAAGTGCAATAGCTCCGCCATTTATATTCAGCTTTGCCGGATCAAACTCCAGATGACGCATCACAGCGATAGACTGTGCAGCAAAGGCCTCATTCATCTCGATCAGGTCGATGTCGTTCAGCGTTAAACCAGCTTGCTTCAGCGCCTTCGGAACGGCTGCGATTGGGCCCATACCCATGATGCGTGGATCTACGCCACCGGTGCCGTAGCTTACCAAGCGCGCAATTGGCTCCAGGTTCAGCTCTTTCACCATGCGCTCACTCATCACGATCACAAAAGCTGCACCGTCTGATGTCTGAGAAGAGTTACCGGCTGTTACTGTACCACCTGCTGCAAACACTGGCTTCAGTTTCGCCAATCGCTCCAGCGAAGTATCAGCACGAGGGCCTTCATCGGTATCTACCACATAGGTTTTAGTTTTCTTCTTGCCGTTATCGTCCAGGTAAGTTTCTTCCACCGTGATGGGCACGATTTGATCTTTGAAGTAGCCCTTCTCGATGGCGTTCAGCGCCTTTTGGTGCGACTTGAAAGCAAACTCATCCTGGTCTTCACGTGAAACATTGTAGTCGTTGGCTACGGCTTCGGCTGTTAAGCCCATGCTTAGGTACCAATCCGGGTTGTTGCTCGCAATTTTGTAATTCGGCACAGTTTTCCAGCCAGCCGTTGGCACCATCGACATAGATTCTGTACCTCCCGCCACAATGCAGTCGGCCATGCCTGCTGCAATACGGTTAGCGGCAATCGCGATGGTTTCTACACCGGAACCGCAGTAGCGGTTTACCGTCATGCCGCTCACTGATAGTGGCAAAGACAGCAGCGAGATCATACGGCCAATCTGCAGGCCTTGCTCCGCCTCTGGCACCGCATTACCTACAATTAGGTCGTCTACGCGCTCTGGATCCAGGGCAGGCACTGTGCTCATTAAATGTTTGATGACATCAGCGGCCAGGTCATCAGGTCTGGTGAACCGGAAAACGCCACGGCCAGCTTTGCCCACTGCGCTACGAAATCCAGCTACTATATATGCATTGTTCATTTTGATGCTCTTTTATAGTTTATACTATAGAATTAGTTTCTAAGCGGCTTGCCTGTGGTCAGGATGCTCTGGATACGCTCCAGCGTTTTTCGCTCGCCTGTCAGCGACAGGAAAGCCTCGCGCTCCAGGTCCAGCAGGTACTGTTCGCTTACCTCTGTTGGGGCAGACAAATCGCCACCGCACATCACGTAGGCCAGTTTCTGGGAAATCTTCAGGTCGTGTGCCGACATGTAGCGACCTGTAAACATGGCATTGGCTCCTGTCAGGAACATACCCAAGGCACCTTTACCCTGCACCTTCACGTTAGTGCGTTGTACTGGTTTAGTATAGCCTGCATCAGCCATAAGTATAGCCTGTGCCTTGGCATCGGCTATCAAACGGTTGCTGTTGATCGTGATACCGTCGCTCTTGCGCATGAACCCAAGGTCAACTGCTTCTTTTGCAGAGGTAGACACCTTAGCCATACCGATATTCAGGAACACGTTCTTCAAATCGTTGTATTCAATATCGCCGTCAGCATACATATCAGCTGCACGTAGCGTCATCTCTTTTGTACCGCCACCGCCTGGTATCAATCCTACACCAAATTCTACCAAGCCCATATAAGTCTCGGCAGATGCCTGAATGTGGTCGCAGTGCAGGTTCAGTTCGCAGCCGCCACCCAGGGTAAGGCCGTGTGGCGCACCCACTACCGGAATAGCCGAATAGCGCATGCGCATCATGGTGTTCTGGAACTGACGGATAATCATATTCAGTTCATCGTAATCCTGATCCAGCGCATACATGTAGATAAGGCCAACATTGGCTCCAGCAGAGAAATTAGCGGCATCGTTGCCTACTACCATGCCACGGAAATCTTTTTCGGCTAGCTCTATACCTTTGTTCAGGGCCATGATTACATCGCCGCCAATTGTGTTCATCTTGGTATGGAACTCCACGTTTAGGATACCATCGCCTAAATCAAGGATGGTGGCACCGCTGTTTTTCCAGACAACCTTGTTCTCACGCAGGTTATTCAGGATAATGAAGTTCTCGGCACCTGGTATGGTTTTGTATTCCTTCGTGTTGATGTCGTAATAGCGGCGTGTGCCGTTCTCAACAATATAGAAGGATTCTTTACCATTGTTCAGCATCTCCTCTACCCAGGCAGCAGGCTCATAACCAGCTTCTGTCATGCGCTGCACACCTTCGCGGGCACCGATGGCATCCCAGTACTCAAACGGACCAAGCTCCCAGCCAAAGCCGGCACGCAGGGCATCGTCTATTCTGTATAGCTCGTCAGATATCTCCGGAATGCGGTTAGAAACGTACTGGAACAGGCCGAACAACGTCTCGTTAAAGAACTGTGCTGCCTTATCA
This sequence comes from Pontibacter rugosus, assembly GCF_042678745.1. Lineage (NCBI taxonomy): Bacteria > Pseudomonadati > Bacteroidota > Cytophagia > Cytophagales > Hymenobacteraceae > Pontibacter > Pontibacter rugosus. Next base: position 7,923 of record NZ_JBHTLD010000102.1, read on the forward strand.
GATTGGCCGGAGAACACCTTAATGCGCTTCTTCAGGTCATCGATTGGCTTGAGCACTTCCAGGCTCTGGAACTTCACCTTCTGCTTCGGCCCATACTCCATGGTGTTCAGGTCCAACGTCAGGATCTCAGTTTTGCCTTTAGCGTCCTTAGTCTTTTTGTAGAAGCCCTGGCCGGTTTTATCCCCCAACCATTTGTTCTCAGCCATCTGCTGCACGTAGCCCGGAATTTGGAACAGGTCGCGCGACTCATCATTCTCGCCAGACTGGAACAGGCCGTTAGCTACATTGATGGTAGTATCCAAGCCAACCACATCCAGTGTGCGGAACGTGGCAGATTTCGGACGCCCCACAATAGGACCCGTAATTTTATCTACTTCGTCTATGGTCAGGCCGGTTTTCTCCATGGCCTTCAACGTCTGCATAATGCCGTATATACCCACACGGTTCGCGATGAAGGCAGGTGTATCTTTTGCCAATACAGTGGTCTTACCTAAGTATAAATCACCATAATGCATCAGGAAGTCTACTACATCTTTATCTGTCTCTGGCGTTGGGATAATCTCGAGCAGTTTCAAGTAGCGCGGCGGGTTAAAGAAGTGCGTACCGCAGAAGTGTTTCTTGAAGTCGTCAGAGCGGCCTTCCAGCATCAGGTGGATTGGAATGCCCGACGTATTAGAGGAAATAAGAGTACCCGACTTGCGGTGTTGCTCCACCTGATCGTACACAATTTTCTTTACTTTCAGGTTCTCTACCACCACCTCAATGGTCCAATCGGCCGTAGCGATATCCTTCATATCGTCCTCAAAATTACCCGTAGAAATCAGGTGTGCATCGGATTTGCGGTAAAGCGGCGAAGGATTGGAGTTGATCGCATTTTGCAGGTGTCCGTTTACCAGGCGGTTGCGTACGGCTTTGCTTTCCAGCGTGAGGCCTTTCTTCTCCTCTTCCGGTGTCAGTTCTTTCGGTACAATGTCCAGCAGCAGCACCTGTACACCAATATTGGCAAAGTGGCAGGCAATTCTAGAGCCCATCACACCGGAGCCAAGCACCGCTACTTTTTTTATTATTCTTTTCATAGAATAGCTATAGTTGTCTATGGTTAAAACATTTCTTTGTTCTCGATCATGCCTTGTATGCGCTCACATACTTTGAAAAACACATCCAAATCTTTCTGAGGTATCACATCGCGTACTTTATTGTTAAACAGCTTTACCGTTTGCTTTGCAACCTCTTTCTTTTGCAAACCCTTTTCAGTCAGAAAAATACGCACCAGGCGCTTATCGTGCGGGTCAGACAGTTTATAGATAAAGTCTTTCTCCTCCATACTTTTCAGGATGCGAGTAAGGCTACGTGCCTCCAGGCCAAGTAAGGGAGCAATTTTAGTGGCGGGTGTACCTTTTTGCTGGTCTATGTTGAGTAACACAAAACCGATGGACGTGGTCATGTCGTTTTTCACGGCCTCTGTATTATACATACGCGAGATAGCGTGCCAACATACTTTAAAATGATAATCTATGGTCTCTTCAGGCTTCATGCATGTACTAAGGTATATACCAAATATAGGAAATAATGTTATGCTTGCATACCTTTTTTACAAAAAATTAATTTACCCGCAAATTTGTTCATTTACAGATTTTGAAAGGTGATTGCAAGTATAGTTATACTGTAAACTGATAGATGAGATGTGTATGACTGCGAAAAAATAAGGCAAGGACAAAAAAACAGCCCTTTCCGGTGCGGGAAAGGACTGTTTTATAATTCTACAGAATTACAATAAGTTAAACATCTTGCTATCAACACACTATAGCATTCTCTGCCTTACTTTCTTTTTATTTAGCCGCACTTTATACCTTAGTTATACATGCTTTCTATCTCACTCTGATAGTTCGCGGTAATGGCTTTGCGTTTTACTTTAAGTGTTGGAGTCAGCTCGCCGGTCTCTACTGTCCACATCCTCGGGATAAGCCTGAATTTTTTGATGGTCTCGTACTGCGCCAAACCTTCGTTTGTCTTTTCGATTTCGCGCTGAAACTTCTCAATCACATCCGGGTGCTTCACCATTTCTACATCCGAAGTATACTTGATACCCTTGTGAGATGCCCAATCCTGCAGGCCCATAAAAGAAGGCACTATCAATACAGAAGCATATTTACGGCCATCGCCTACAATCATGGCCTGCTCAATTACCACCGACTCCTTCAGCTTATTTTCAATGGGCTGTGGTGCTACATATTTACCACCCGATGTCTTAAACATCTCTTTTTTACGGTCTGTGATCTTGAGGTATTTGCCTTCGATCATTTCTCCGATATCGCCCGTATGAAACCAACCGTCTTTGTCTATCACTTCATCTGTCAGCTCTGGCTTTTGGTAGTAGCCTTTCATCACATGCGGTCCGCGGGTTAGTATTTCACCGTCTTCTGCAATCTTGATTTCCACTTTATCAATAGCCATACCTACAGTGCCGATCACATTGTTTTCCGGCTCAAAGCGGTTTACTGATATAACCGGAGATGTTTCTGTAAGGCCGTATCCTTCCATCACACGAATATTGGCAGACCAAAACACACGCGCCAGACGAGGCTGCAAGGCTGCACCACCAGATACAATGGCTAACACATTTCCTCCCAGTGCTTCGCGCCACTTACTGAAGATGATTTTGTTGGCCAGCCCCAGCTGCTTGTTATACCACCAGCCCTGGTCTTTCTGTGTGTCATACTTCAGGCCCAGATCAAGCGCCCAGAAGAACAGCTTACGCTTCACCCCTGTCAGCTCCATACCTGTGGCTACGATCTTATCATATACTTTCTCCAGCAGGCGCGGCACTGTGGTAAACACATGCGGTTTCACCTCTTTCAGGTTATCGGCTACTTTTTCTATACTTTCTGCATAATAAATAGAAACCCCGGCTCTGAAGTATAAATACAGCAGCATGCGCTCGAATATGTGGCATAGTGGCAGAAAACTTAGCGCGCGGTGGTGCTGGTTAACCGGCACGTATGGGAAAGCGCCTTCAAAGTTGCTAACGAGGTTGTTGTGCGTCAGCATTACCCCTTTGGGGTTGCCTGTAGTACCTGAAGTATAAATAATGGTAAGAACATCGTCCGGGTTTACGGCTGCCTTCAGTGGTTCAAGCTGCTGCACATCACCATCCTTGCCGAGGTCCAGCACTTCTTTCCAGTTTTTGGCACCGCTAACTTCATCAAAAGTATAAATCTCTTTGATGCCCGCCATGCCATGTGTAGCGGCAACGACTTTGTTATATAAGCTGGCATCAGCCACAAAAATCACCTTTACCTCGGCATCGTTAAAGATGTAACGATAGTCTTCTTCTGTAATAGTAGGATACATCGGCACACTAATGGCACCAATCTGCTGTATCCCGAAATCAGCCAGCACCCACTCAGGCCGGTTGAATGAAATAATAGCTACTTTATCATCTTTGCCTAACCCTAATTTAAGTAAGCCGAGGCTCACTTGGTTGGCATACTCCTGCACGTCCTGGGTGCTATACTTTTGCCAGGTACCGTTTACTTTGGCTGCAAGGCAGTCTGGTTGCGGAAACTGCTGCAACTGGAAAGGCAAAAGATCTAAAGGTCGGGTAATGTTCATGATGATTAGTGTTTGGCGAATAACTTGAGCTCCGAATGCTAAATTTGTATGACAGAGGCAGCATGTACCCTCTGTTGTTTATGCATTTTACTTATTTTTTATGAAATCTGCCATCTAAGGCCACATAAATATTTCCCATGCCTTATATTTATAGTCCTACACAGGTAGCCATATAGGCACGCAAAGCCATCAGAAGTAAGTTTAGGAGATATTTATTTAAACCGGAGAAGCATGAACTTATCTATATTTTTTGAGCCCCTGAACGAAGATGTTTTCGCTCCGCTGAACAAGCCCCGCACCCTCGGCTCTTATATCAGCCGCTTTGAGAGCAAGTTCCCTGATTGGCGCACCGCTGATATAGCCATACTTGGTGTAAACGAAACCAGAGGCCGCAGCAACGACAGCTTACAGGAACCATCAGCTGTAGAAGCGCCTGCTCGCCTGGTGCGCAGAAAGTTGTATAGCCTGAACAAAGGAAGCGGCCGCTGCCATATTGTAGACTTAGGTAACCTGCGCCCTGGCATTACACTGGATGATACTTACCTCCGGCTAAAGGAGATTGTGGAGGTGCTGATTTCACACAATACCATACCCATCATTATAGGAGGCTCACAAGACCTGGAGTATGGGCAGTACCTGGGCTATGAGCACCTGGACCGTGTGGTAAACATGGCCACCGTAGACAGCAGCGTAGACATGACTGAAGACACTGATGCCGCTCCCAATAAAAAGCAGCTACGCCAGATACTGATGCACGAACCCAACTACCTCTTCAGCCTGGGGCAGATTGGCTACCAGTCTTACCTGGTGGAGCCGGAGGTAATGGCAACGCTGGAGAAACTGCATTTCGAAGCCTACCGCGTGGGCGAGGTGCATAGCAATGTGCACAGGATGGAGCCTGTGGTGCGGGTGGCAGACCTGCTTACCTTTGACATATCAGCCATCCGGCACCAGGATGCGCCCGCCTATGAGCCAGCCAACCCATTTGGCCTGACCGGTGAAGAAGCCTGCCAGTTGTGCTGGTACGCCGGCTTAAACAACAACCTAACCTCTTTGGGCATCTATGAGTATAATCCCGAACTGGACGAGCGCGAGCTTACTGCCATGACCGTGGCCACCATGCTTTGGTACTTTATAGAAGGGTTTTACCACCGCAAGCACGAGACAGACTTTAACAGCTCCCACTTTAAAAAGTATGCCGTGGCCTTTGCCAACGACAATCCTGACCGCATGATCTTCTACAAGAGCAATAACAGTGAAAAATGGTGGATGGAGGTAGAGCCACTAAACTTAGCTAACGGTAGCCGTATCATACCCTGCAGTTATGAAGATTATCTGGAGGCAACCAATGGCGAAGTGCCAAACCGCTGGATTCTGACGCAGGCGCGGATTGGCTAGCAAAACGTTTCATTTCACAACCAGCATCTAAACTGCTTCATCACACAACTTCAGCACGCTTGAACACATTACCGGAATATACTTTACAACAACTGGCACTACGAAACGGGCAAGACAAAGACGATATCTGGGTAGCCTATTTAGGCGTAATCTATAAGGTAAACAAGTCCAGGTTATGGCGCGACGGTAAGCATTATGAACATTGGGCAGGCCAGGATTTGACCGAAGAATTAAAAGATGCACCACATAATGCCAACGTTTTTGATAAATTTGAGGCTGTGGGACTTGTAAAAGACTCTCCTCACCGGGCGAAGCATGCCTGATTTTTTTTGTATATTGAGATAAACACAAAACTTAAGTCACATCAAACCAACCATATAAGATGATATTAATAGCTAATAGCGGATCTACCAAAACTGATTGGCGCATGATGAATGCTGATGGTGTTCACAACCAGGTACACACTGCTGGCATCAACCCTCAGTATTTAGACGCTGCACAGATATACAATATATTTGAGGCTGAACTGCTGCCTAACCTTAAAGAGACAAACCCTACGGCTATCTACTACTACGGCGCAGGTTGTAGCTCACCAGACCGTAACCTGCGTGTAGAGCAGGCGCTGGCAAAGGCTTTCCCGCAAAGCCTGATACATGTAGACCATGATTTACTTGCAGCTGCCCGTGCCTTGTGCGGCCACCAGCCAGGTATTGCGTGTATTTTGGGCACCGGCTCTAACTCCTGCCTTTATGATGGCAAAAACGTGGTGGACAATGTGCCTTCGCTAGGTTTCTTGATGGGTGATGAAGGCAGCGGCGCTTACTTAGGCAAAATGCTGATCAGAGCCTACCTTTACCGTGAGCTTCCTGAGGAACTAGGTGAGTCGCTGAAAAACCGTTACAGCCTAACGAAAGACAGTATCCTGGATTCGGTTTATTATTCTGACATGCCCAGCACTTACCTGGCTACTTTTGCCAAGTTTATGCACGACAAACGCAAAGACCCGGTTATACATGCGATGATATATCAGAACTTTGACGAGTTTTTTGAGCGCCATGTATGTAAGTATAAAGACTTTGATAAAGTGCCTGTGAATTTTGTAGGCTCTGTCGCTTTCCACTTTTCCGAAACACTGCAGCAGGTTGCCAAAAAGTATGGCGCCCATATCGGCACTATCATCACCAGCCCAAGCGAAGGCCTTATTGCCTACCACCAGGAGCTGCTAGCCCAAATAGGAGAGCAATAAGTTAAAGTGGCAGGCAAGAAGGGACAGCCGCAAGTATAAAATTATCAGAGCAGCCTCCGGCTTTTTAGCCATCCATACTGCATGATTTTTCATTCTTAATTAAGAAGAAGTGTCTACTACCGAATCAGCATCTAACTACGACGGCCTTGAGCAAATGAGCGTGCACGAGCTGCTCATAAACATCAACCGAGAGGATAAAACCGTACCGCTGGCTATAGAAAAGGCTCTTCCGCAGATAGAGGAGCTGGTAAAAGCTACGGTTGACAGATTAGCCCGAGGCGGCCGGTTATTTTACATAGGAGCTGGCACCAGCGGCCGGTTGGGTATAGTGGATGCATCAGAGTGCCCGCCTACTTTTGGCGTGCCACACGGTATGGTAATCGGTATTATTGCCGGCGGCGACACTGCCATTCGTAAAGCGGTAGAGTTTGCCGAAGATGATGCGGCACAGGCTTGGCTAGACTTACAGGAGCATCAGGTCACAGACAAAGATATTGTGGTTGGTATTGCCGCATCAGGCCGTACGCCTTATGTGATAGGTGGTTTGAATGCCTGCCGCGAACGCGGCATTGCCACAGGCTGTATTGTTTGCAATGCAGGCAGTGCCGTAGCCGCCGCAGCTGAGTTTCCGGTAGAGGTAGTGACTGGACCGGAGTTTGTAACGGGCAGCACACGTATGAAAGCCGGAACAGCACAAAAGCTGGTGCTAAACATGCTCACAACCGCTTCTATGGTAAAGCTAGGCCGTGTAAAAGGCAATAAGATGGTTGATATGCAGCTTTCTAACCTAAAGCTCGTGGACAGAGGCACCCGCATGGTAATGGAAGAGCTTGACTTAGGCAGAGCAGAAGCCGGTGCTTTGCTAAAGAAGTTTGGCAGCGTACGTGCAGCCATAGAAGCTTTCCAAAACGGCGATAAAGAAAAATGAGCCATAGCGGTTTTTAAATAAAAATAGCCGGGGCTAAACGCTCAGGCTATTTTTATTTAATCAGGCTTCACCAGCCCCTCCAGCATTACTTTAGCGGCCTCAGTGCTTGGCACCAGGTAGTTCGCAACAGACCAAGTATATTTTAGCTTAAACCGTGGGTCTGCGGCAGTATGCAACACCTTGCGCTTATAGTGCTCCAGTGGTTCCAAACCTAGTCTCTGGCGGCGCTCATCTATTTTTTTTTGCTCTTTTTCGCTTATCTTCTTTACCAGGTACTCATCGGTACCTAAGTCTTCTATTTCTTTCTTCTTACAGCCGGTGCAGTTAATTTTTATGTATACTTTAGAGCCATATCTGTTACGCCCAGCTTGTTGATCGAGGAGGTAAGCTGCGGTTTGTGGCGCTACTTTGCCCTGCTGTACAGCTTTTGCCAATACCTCTGTAAAATCATAACCTTTGCGGACGGCTGTTTGGCGTTCTATTACTACATTAAAGCGAGGCAAATGCTCCAAAGAGTCTCCCACACCTATTACATCCTCACTCGGGTAACCCAGTTCTTCTATCCAGTTCAGCAACTGTAGGGTATTGGCTGTTTCAATCTTACTGATAGTATCTCTGTATACTTTCAAGCCGCCTTCTGCTTCCCTAAAATACTGGTCCCGTGCATAGAGCTCGTCCAGGTCTGCCCGATATTCCCGGTTAATGGATTGCTCGTGCTTTCGGCGGCGTTTATCATACTTGCGGCTAAACCTTCTCCAGCGCCGCGTAGTCTGTAATGAGTCAAACACCTGCTGCCGTTGCAGGTAATCTAAGCTTACCCCCTTTTCCACAAGCTTATCCAGGTACTTGAAAGTATCTTTTTTTTCTTTTAGCACCAGCGAGCTAACAGCCGCATTATAATAGTCGCGGGCAAAAGGAGAAGGGACCGCGGCAAACGCTTCTTTATAACTTTTAATTGCCTCCTCATACTTTCCATCCACCAAGCTCAGCTCTGCCTGATTTATAACCGGATGGTATACTTGTGTGTAATCCGGCACATCCTGTGCAAGGGCAGTATGCTGCAGGCTGGCATGCAATAGTAAAAAAGAAAAGAAACAAAAATAGCGTAAAGGGTTACTGTTCATAGGTGTGATGGCGCTGTGCCAGGTGGCACAGCGGCTTTATACTTTTATCGAAGCCAATCTATCGCAGTGTCGCGCTCATCTAAGTTAAAACATTTCATTTTAATATCCGGAGACAGGCTGCTACTAAGGCTGTTTGCCTTATCCAGCCATTTCTCATGGCCGGCAAGTGCTACCTTGCTCAGCCTGCTGTAGAACCTAATGCCTTGTTTTAGCTCTTTCCATAGGTCATCAGGTGCGGCGCCGTCTTCGTGCAGTACCTCCAGATACAGGCGCAGATCTTTGTTATCGAGCACTTGCTGCTCTAAGATACAATTAATAGCGTGAAAATCAGAAGAAGTAAACTTTCCGACTGTGGCTAAGCCCAGCACATGCATCGGCATGGCCTCCAGCACTGCTATACCCGGATGGGGCGCATCCGCCGCATGTTCTTTAAGCCACTTGATTGCCTCGTCCCTATCCTCCAGAGAATAAGCCATCACTTCAAAATGCGGTGTCAGGAAGTTTGCCAGCCGCCATTGCTTCTGTACCCAATCCTTGTCTGTAACAATGGCATACTTCACAATCTTGTTCCAGCTGTTAAACTTAAGCTTTAGTGTGTCGAAAAATGATTGCACACTATCCCAGCCTCCAAAGTTTAGAAACTCGAAGTATAAAAAGAGCTTATCGTGACTTTCGGCCTTTTCCTCCATCTGCTGCACCAGCTTTCTAAGGCCAGCCTCTGCAAGGTGGTCTTGTAGTTTAAAGCCTACGATGTTATCTTCCTCAAAATTTACAGTTGATATCATATTAGGTAAAATTAAATCTGCTGTTAGCGTATGGCTTGCATAGTGAGAGCACTAGCGAACGTAATGCCGTACTTGCTTAAATGGCAGTTGCCTGTAATACAGCACACTGCTTCAGGACT
>NZ_JBHTLD010000103.1:0-17065 GCF_042678745.1 Pontibacter rugosus
GTGTATTTTATTTTTTAATATGAGTGTACCTCTAATGTTGCTGCAAGTGTTGTCTAAAAGTATAAATGCCTCTTACGCCCTGTCTCCTTCTCATATCTAAGTGTAGAGAAAATTTGAATAACTATAGACTGTATAACATATGTGCCACCCCAAAGTATATGGCTAACCCTAACAGGTCATTTGCTGTAGTTATAAAAGGGCCTGCAGCCACGGCAGGGTTAATGCCGAATTTATCCAGCACCATAGGCGTTATAGTTCCCATCAGCGAGGCCAGCATCACCACCGAAAACAGCGCAATAGAAACCACCAGCGAAAGCGACAAGTCACGGCGGAACAGGTAAGTCAGGGAGAAAACCAGCAAAGAAATAATAGCAGCATTTAAGAGCGCTACCAGCAGCACTTTCAGGAAACGCTTGCCGATGTTATCAAACATCACCTCGTTAGAAGAAAGCGTTTGAATAATAATAGACGAAGACTGTATACCTACATTACCTCCAGTTGCTGTGATGAGTGGCACAAACAGCGCAAGGGCTGGCAGGATAGCGATATCGCTCTCAAACATACCCATAAACTGAGCGGCCAGCATACCACCTACCATTCCGATCACAAGCCAGGGCAAACGTGCCCTAGAAATACGCAGCACGCTGTCATCTTCTTCTACGTTTTCGGTGATACCGGTCATGAGCTGGCGACTTAGCTCGGCCTGCTCCTGCATCACGTCTACCATATCGTCGATGGTGATGCGGCCCAGCAGGCGGCCCTGAATGTTGGTTACGGGAATTGCCTCGAGATCATAGCGCTGCATTATACTTACTACTTCGCTCTCATCTTTGTAAGACTCAATAGAAATAACATCTTCGCTGTAGATGTCCTTTACCTGGGCATCGTCTTTAGAAAGCAAGAGCTTTTTTACACTCACGCGGCCTACCAGTATATCACGGTTGTCTACCACATACACAGTATAAAAGCGCTCCACCTGCTCTGCCTGCCGGCGTATCTCTTCTATACATTGGCGCACACGCCAGTTAAGGTTTACTTTGATAAGCTCTTTGGCCATCAAACCACCGGCGCAGTCTTCTTCGTAGTGCAGCAGGTCCAGAATAGCGGCGGCTTTCTCCTCATTCTCCAGCAGCGCAATCACTTCCTCCCGTGTCTGCACCGACATCTCGTTCAGGATATCCACCGCGTCATCTGAATCCATCAGGTTCACGTAACGGGCGACTTCCTGGCTCGTGAAATTATCGAGAAACTCAGAACGGATGTCGTAATCTAAGTCGGAGAGAATTTCTGAACCCAGTTCGGGCGGCAAGGTATCAAGCACAAACCTGGATTCGTTTGCATCCAGCTCATACAACACGGTGGTAATATCGGCGGGGTGCATATCTTCCATCGTTCCCAGGATATAATCTTTATCCTGGCGCTCAATCGCCTGCTCTACCTCTTCAATATACTCGCGTGTTATCTCTACCTGCATGGTGTTCCTAAATATTCTGGTTTTGCTCTACTAGCTGCGTTAACGAAACAAACTCCTGTACTGAAAGCTGCTCGGGGCGTTCGTCGAATATGGGTAATGCTGTGACTTCAGCTGGCAAGTTAAAGCTTCGGAGGGAGTTTCGCAGCGTTTTGCGACGTGTGCCGAAACTTAGCTTTACAATCTGGCGAAACAGCTTTTCGTTGCAGTCCAGCTTCTCCACCTCGTTGCGCACCAACCTGATTACAGCTGACTTCACTTTGGGAGGCGGATTAAAGACCTGCTCCCCTACCGTAAATTTATACTCTATGGTATAAAAAGCCTGTAGCAGCACACTCAGAATGCCGTACACTTTAGAGCCCGGAGGCGAAGCCAGGCGTTCAGCCACCTCCTTCTGTATCATACACACCACCTCCGGCACCACATTACGATGGTCCAGCACTTTAAAAAATATCTGGCTGGAGATATTATAAGGGAAGTTGCCGATGATGGAAAATTTATCCGGGAATAGCGTGCTCAAGTCTGATCTTAAAAAGTCAGCCAGTATAATACGCTCGCCCAGTTCAGGAAAGTGCTCCTTCAGGTAATCGATAGATTCTTTATCGATATCCAGGATAGTTGTAGTGTACTCCTCGTGCTGCAGAAGGTATTTGGTGAGAACCCCCATGCCAGGGCCTATCTCCAGTACGTCTTTCACCCCTTGCGGCAGCGTGAGCTGTTCAACAATTTTGGCGGCTATGTTCTGGTCTACCAGAAAGTGCTGGCCCAGGTGCTTTTTTGGTCTTACGTTTCCCACGTTATACTATATGTCATGTTCCGGTACGGCTAAGTATACTTTTCCGCCCAAACCCGTTATACCTTTATTATGTGCGAAGCAGCAGCAAAGGCTGATTTTCGCATTCCGTATTATACTTACTATATTGCAGCCTCAAAGATACGAACGACAGATGCCAACACAACTTAAATACAACACAAGCTTAACGAAAAATGCAAACCTGGTGCTAATTGCGGCAGCTGGCGAAGCAGCACAGCTTCCCGAGCTGAAGTCCGAAGAGCAAGCGTATGTGCAGCAGCAGGTGCAACAGGAGAGCAAGCTTATCCTGCTAAACCGCTATTCGCACCGTGTATATGTAGTGATAGCACCCGAAGGCAAAGCAGAGAACGCTCGTAATGAGGCGCTGCGCCAGGCTGGTTATACCTTACTAAAGCAACTGAAAGCTGAGAAAACAGAAGAGATTACCTTAGTTGATAAAACGTCAACCGGAGCTAGCTTATACCTGGCAGAGGGAATTTACCTGAGCAACTATACCTATATCAAACATAAAACAAAGGATGCCAAACCGAGCTCGCTGCAAAGTATAACCATTGCCGATGAGCAGGTAAGCGAAGCGCAGGTGCAGGAACTGGCTTATGTGCTGGAGGCTGTGCTGCAATCGCGCGACCTGGTGAATGAACCTCATAGCCATCAATCAGCAAGCCAGTTTAGCGAGCAGTTGGAGACTTTGGCAAAAGAGGCCGGCTTTAAGATAGAGGTACTGGACGAGGTTAAAATCCAGACGCTGAAAATGGGCGGGCTACTGGCCGTGAACCAAGGCAGCGAAGAACCGCCTACCTTCAACATTATGGAGTGGAAGCCGGAGAACGCCAAAAACACCAAGCCTTATGTGCTGGTGGGCAAAGGTGTGGTGTATGATACGGGCGGCCTTAGCCTGAAGCCAACGCCAAACTCCATGGACTTTATGAAGTCTGATATGGCTGGTGCTGCTGCTGTGGCGGGTGTGCTTTATGCCGTTGCTAAAAACAAGCTGCCGCTATACGTTATCGGACTTGTACCAGCTACTGATAACCGCCCGGGCGGCCAGGCTGTGGCACCCGGCGATGTGATCACCATGCACGACGGAACTACCGTTGAGGTTATGAACACAGATGCGGAAGGCAGACTGATATTGGCGGATGCCCTGAGCTTTGCCAAAAAGTATGAGCCTGAGTTGGTGCTGGATTTCGCTACTTTAACGGGTTCAGCCATGCGCGCTATCGGCAAGCAAGCTGCCGTAGCCATGGGCACCGCCGGAGACGACACCATGTCTGCTTTGAAAAAAGCCGGAGAAAACGTGCATGAGCGTCTGGTAGAGTTTCCGCTTTGGGATGAGTATAAAAAAGAGCTGGAGTCAGACGTAGCCGATATCAAAAACCTGGGAGGAGCCGATGCAGGCGCTATCACAGCTGGTAAGTTTCTGGAAGTTTTCACCAGCTATCCTTGGGTTCACTTTGATATTGCCGGCACAGCCTACCTGCACGGCGAAGATTCTTATAGAGGCAAATTAGGCACTGGCACTGGCGTTCGCTTTATTTACAACTATCTTAGCGCATTGGCCCACTAATCAGAAATGGATAATAAATATAAATTGAAACTAGGTATCAGCATAGGCGACACGAACGGCATTGGCCCGGAAGTCATCATAAAGACTTTGTCTGATAACCGTATCCTTAACTATTGCACCCCAGTAATTTATGGCTCTGCAAAAGTGTTTAGCCAGCTGCGCAAAGAGCTAAAGGCCGAGCACTTTCAGTTTCAGCAGGTTGATGCTGCCAACGTACTTGTGCCGCGCAAAGTAAACCTGATTGACTGCTGCGCTGCTGAACTGGAACTAAACCCTGGCACACCAACACCTGAGTCAGGAAAGGCATCGCTGGATTCGCTGCTGGCTGCCTCCCGCGACCTGAAGGCAGGCTTGCTGGATGGACTGGTGACAGCTCCCATCAACAAAGACAATATACAGGCAGAGGAGTTTAACTTCCCGGGGCATACCGAATTTCTGACCTCCTACTTTGACGCACCAGAAAGCCTGATGCTATTAGTGAGCGGCGACCTGCGCGTGGCCACTGTAACAGGCCATATGCCAGTGAAAGAAGTTTCAGGTAAGATCACAGAGGAGTTGCTTATTCGTAAACTAACCATCCTGCTGGATTCTCTGCGCAAGGATTTCGGAATTCTGAAACCTCGTGTAGCCGTGCTGGGGCTTAACCCACACGCCGGAGAAAAAGGCTTATTAGGCAGAGAAGAACTGGAGGTTATCCGCCCTACAATCATGCAAATGAAGGAACGTGGGCACCTGGTATTCGGCCCTTACCCTGCTGATGGCTTCTTTGGTATGCAGCAGTACAAGCAGGTAGACGCTGTATTAGCCATGTATCACGATCAAGGGCTTATTCCGTTTAAAACACTGGCCTTTGAAAGCGGCGTAAATTACACGGCAGGTTTGCCCATTGTGCGCACCTCGCCAGACCATGGAACGGCCTATGATATTGCAACTAAGCACATTGCCAGTGAAACCTCTTTTAGAGAAGCATTGTTTTTAGCCTGCGATGTGATCCGGAAGCGATTAGCAGAGCAAATGCCCGCAGTATAATTAAGCGTGGGTATTTTATTTATCGAAAATATATTCTAATTTTGCGTCTTGCAATAAAAAGTCGGTTGTGAAGAAGCTCAGAGATTATGAAATCGGCATAGCCAAACTCAGCAATAAGAAGCATTCTTATGAGTTTGTGCTGGATGATGCTTTCTTTGATGAATTCGGGAAAGAAATCATACTTGGCGGTAATTTGCAGGCCATCGTGGAAATGGATAAGACAGAGTCGCTGCTTACCTTCCACTTTGATATCAAAGGTACTGTAAAGCTTATCTGCGACAGAAGCCTGGATGAATTTGATCATCCGGTAGATGTGCAGGCAACTTTCCGCATCAGATACGGTGAGGAGAATGCAGAGCTTGACGATGACTTGTGGCAGATTACACCGAATACGCAGTCCATTAACATTGCCCAGCATTTGCATGACTATATCAGTCTGTCGCTGCCAATGAAGAAACTGCATCCGCGCTTTGTGGAAGAAGAGGAAGACGATGACGACGAACAGGATATCCTGATTTACTCATCCCGCTACGATTCTGACACAGACGAGGAAGGAGATGATGACGAGGATGATAGCGACCCGCGTTGGGATGCTCTTCGGAATCTTAACTAGTGAATTTCAGAAGTAATAAAGTATAAACGTAAGTAAATTATCAACTAAAAATGGCACATCCTAAACGTAAGATTTCGAAGACCAGAAGAGATAAGAGAAGAACTCACCAGAAGCTCTCTGAGAAAGCCATTGCGATCTGCCCAACAACAGATACTCCTCACCTGTATCACCACGCTTATGTGGTAGATGGTGATTTGTTTCACAAGGGCAAGCTGGCTATCAAAAATTATACAACTAATGCCCAGTAAGCACTAGCCTACTATAGTTTTAGTTCTGTATAATTTAACACCCCCTGTAAATGAGAATCGCTTTAGACGCCATGGGCGGCGACTTTGCACCTGAAGCTATTGTTAAAGGTGCATTAATGGCCGTTCAGGAGATAGATCCGGGCACATCCATTTTGCTTATCGGCAAAGAGGATGTAGTAAACGGTCTGCTTCAAGAATATGGATATACGGGCAACAGCATTACAGTAATAAATGCAAGTCAGGTAATTGAGATGGGCGAACACCCTACCAAGGCCCTGACCCAAAAACCCGACTCCAGTATAGCTGTTGGCTATGGATTGCTAAAAATGCAGAAGGCAGATGCTTTCTGTAGTGCTGGCAACACCGGCGCTATGCTAGTTGGAGCCATGTTTAGCGTAAAATCAGTAGAGGGCATTTTACGGCCATCCATTGCAGGCCTTGTGCCTAAACTGAGTGGTGGTATGGGGGTGATTCTGGACGTTGGCGCTAATGCCGACTGCAAGCCGGAAGTTCTCGAGCAGTTCGGTGAGCTTGGTTCTATTTACGCCAAGTATGTGCTGGATATTCAGAACCCGAAAGTTGGCCTTATGAACCTTGGCGAAGAAGAAGGCAAAGGAACAATGCTTACCCAGGCTGCACACCAGCGCCTGAAAGCAAACGCCAGCATCAACTTTATCGGTAATATTGAAGGGCGAGATCTCTTCAATGATAAAGCCGATGTGATTGTCTGCGATGGGTATACTGGTAACATCATCCTGAAAATGGCTGAGTCGCTGTATGACATACTTAACGACAAAGGCGTACATGACCCATTCTTCGACAAGTTTAACTACGAAGCCGTAGGTGGCAGTCCTATTTTAGGGATCAACGGCAATGCCTTGATTGGCCATGGTGTCTCTAGCCCACGTGCTATATGCAACATGGTGCTACAGGCTCAGAAAATGGCTTCTTCCAAAATTTCGGAGCGTTTCCGCAAAAATTTCAGCGCTTAACATTTACTGTACAGGCGCAAGTATACTTGGCTTAATCTGTCAAAAGATTCTTTTTAAAAGAAACTGACAGGTTATGCCAAGTATTTTTTATTAAATTGCCTGCCTTAATCTTTATCACCTAAACCAATTTGACTAATGAGTAAGATTACTGCTGCCATTACAGGCGTGAGTGGCTATGTACCTGAATACGTGCTCACCAACAAGGAGCTTGAAACCATGGTGGAGACAAATGATGAATGGATCACATCACGCACAGGTATCAAAGAAAGGCGTATTCTGAAGGAAGAAGGGCAAGGAACATCACACATTGCGGTACCGGCAGTACTGGAGCTACTCAAAAAGACAAATACAAAGCCAGAAGAAGTAGACCTGCTGATCTGCGCTACCACCACTCCTGACATGGTTTTCCCGGCGACTGCCAACCTGATTACGGCAGAAGTGGGCGCTGTAAATGCTTTTGGTTACGACCTGCAGGCTGCTTGCTCAGGATTCCTTTTTGCTTTAGCAACGGGCTCTAAGTTTATCGAGACTGGTCAGTATAAAAAAGTAATCGTAGTAGGTGCTGATAAAATGTCTTCTATCGTTGACTATACTGACCGTGCTACGTGCATTATTTTTGGCGACGGCGGTGGCGCTGTGATGCTGGAGCCTAACACAGAAGGCTTGGGAATACAGGATTCCATACTTAAGTCCGATGGCACAGGCGCACAGTTCCTGCATATGAAGGCCGGAGGCAGCCGCAAACCAGCTACGATCGAAACAGTACAGGCACGCGAGCATTATGCTTTCCAGGAAGGGCAACAAGTATTTAAGTTTGCTGTAAAAGGTATGGCTGATGTATCTGCCGAAGTAATGGAGCGCAACAACCTGACAGGCGAAGATGTAGCTTGGCTGGTGCCACACCAGGCCAACAAGCGTATTATTGAGGCAACAGCTAACCGCATGGGCTTAAGTTCCGAGAAAGTTATGCTGAACATCCATAAGTATGGGAATACCACCAGCGGCACTATTCCGCTTTGCCTTTGGGAGTATGAAGATCAATTAAAAAAAGGCGACAACATTATTCTGGCTGCTTTTGGTGGCGGGTTTACCTGGGGCTCCATCTACCTGAAATGGGCTTACGACCCAAAGTAGATTTTGAATAACATACTACGACACAACAAGAGCGGCGCTTATAAAAAGCGCCGCTCTTGTTGTGTCTGTACTACCCTAAGCAGCCCCAACGAACTCTAAATCTTACCAGAAGATACAAAGCAAAGCGGTGGACATGATAAGTGCCCACCGCTTTGCTTTGTATTTTTATACTTAAAGTTAGTATAAATTTTAAACATGCTCTTAAGAAGAAACGACCTTACGGCATGTAAGACAGCTCAACTCTGAATCGCTGGTCTACCGCCCCAAGCTTTTGATAAGCTTTTTTAGAGAGACGCACTACCACCTTATCGTTTGCTCCGGTATCAGGCAGCTTACCAATAACGCGCACATATACAACCTCTCCGTTCATGGTGTTTTTTACCTGCATAATGGTACCGACAGGAGCTGTTTTATGCAGTGCCAGGTACTTATTTGTATCGTTAGATTTAGCATCAATCATTTCAGCCATTCCACTCTCCAGCATCTTCTTTACACCGGCTACCTCGGTCTCGGTAGCTTTTTCATCTACACGTTCGCTTGCTGAAGCAGTGGACACAGGCGTAGCAGGGGTAGTATTAGCTGAGGCGGAAGGAGCTGCTGTAGTGGTAGTCGCCTCCGGCTGCTTTATCTCGTCATCTGGCTCTGGCACATAAATAGGCTTTTTGGTAGCTTGTGCCATGCCCTTCCCTACAATAAGCTGGGTGCCAATTTCAATATTATTATCTGGTAAGTTATTCCAGGCTTTAATGTTATCAACGGATACATTATACATGCGCGAGATGGCGTACAATGTCTGCTTCGGCTCAACAGTGTGCAGTTTATTGCCTCCGTCATTTACCGTATAGGTACGATTGCTGGCAGCAGGAGCGGTAGTAGAAGCTGCGGGTGTAGTAGCACCCATCGACACAAAGCCTCGGGGGATAAGCACGATTTCACCGATTTTGATGGCTGTCTGTACACTAGGGTTGGCTCCTACAATCTGATCTACGGGCACATTATACTTTCGGGAAAGGGCATAAAGCGTTTCCTTTGGCTCTACTTTATGCTTCACAAAAAGCTTCCCTCCTTTTCGCTCCATGCCTACAGAATCTCTTACTGCTTCCGTACCGAAAGCATTGGCTGAGAAAGAAAGCGCTGGCACAACTACAAGCGTGATTAAAATAGATCGTAACATAATGGCTAGACTGAAAGTCGAAAAACCTGAAGAATGACTCTGTTCAGGATGAAAAAAAGATTATGCTTAAAGATAAAAAAAGTATCTGAACCAATTCCACTTAAACTGCTCCCGAGTTGTTCTTGTAAGAGCAAATTTCCGTCCAAATCGAAAATAACTAAGCTATTGCACAGTTTACCCTCCGTATCCTGGATATAAAAACTGATGATCAGGTGTGTGGCTGTTTCGGCATACTCTATGGCCTGCACAGCTGCTACACCTATTTGTAGTTCCAGAAAATGTTGCACCTGCTCAAAGTACTCCTCCCCCTCACGGTATAAAACCGGATAGTGGCAGTCGGCATAGCGGCTGCGGCTATGTTGCGCCACCACTTCCGCTGCCTGCACCTGGTTTAGCACCTGGCCTGTAGGCACACCGCTTTTTGGCGCCAATACCTGCATGGGTGCCTCCGGCTGCTTCGGATGGTAAGCTACTATCCCTTCAGGAGCTATGCCATAATAGGCAAGCTCTGTCTGCTCCCATACTTTGTAGCCCGTTTCAGGGGCAACTGCTACTATACCTTTGTGCTGGCCCAGTTTTTTGTCGCCATAGCCGTGCAAATAAATTTGCCCATGCTCTGCCTCCTCCAGCCCCTGCCACCACGCCTGCGCTTCTGGCAAAGCCAGTTGCTGCAAAATAAAACCATCTGTACCCAAAGTATAGAATTGCGTTAACAGCAGATCTGAGTCGCGCACCTCCAGGGCCAGCATATTGATCGTGGTATTAAGCCGAATACGCCACACAGGTGCGCTAAACTGGTATTTAAAAACCGGGTGTATGATAAGCCTCGAATTTTTGGTATATTATCTCCTGAACATGGTTTAAAACCGTCTGCAAATTTATGAAAATCAACCCAAAGCTTCAGCATCTGTTTGTATTCAATCTGTTGCTGTGCCTTTTATTAGCGCCATACGTTAGCAAAGCCCAGCAAACAAAGCCAAAGGTGTTCATTATGGAAGTGAATTCCGAGATTGATCCGAGAACCAACCGCTATACAGAACTAGCGCTGGAAGAAGCCACAAAAGTAGGGGCTGACCATGTACTGCTGGTGCTGGATACGTTTGGCGGTGCGCTGAATGATGCAGATGAGATTCGAAAACGCCTGTTGGAGTACCCGAAGCCAGTGTATGTGTTCATAGATAAAAATGCGGCCTCGGCAGGTGCTCTTATCTCCCTGGCCTGCGATAGTATATACATGGCTCCCGGCGCCAATATAGGAGCAGCTACGGTGGTAGGTGCCGATGGGCAGGCAGCACCTGGTAAGTACCAAAGCTACATGCGCTCCATTATGCGCTCTACTGCCGAAGCCAACGGCCGCAACCCGCACCTGGCCGAGGCAATGGTAGAGGCAAGCGTAGACAGCACCCTTTCAGCCGGGCAGGTTCTGACGCTTACTACATCCGAAGCAATCAAGTATGGCTTCTGCGATGGCGTAGCAACTAACGTGGATGGTGTGCTGGCTGAGCTTAACCTGCAGGATGCTGAGATCATCAGATACGAACTAAGCACAGCCAACAAAATCGTATCTATTTTCCTGAACCCCTTTATCAGCGGTATACTGTTGCTGGTGATTATCGGCGGGTTATACTTTGAGTTGCAGACACCTGGTATTGGTTTTCCGCTATTGGCAGCACTAGTGGCAGGCGTTTTATACTTAACACCCTACTACCTAACTGGCCTGGCCGAAAATTGGGAGATTCTGATGTTTGTAGGAGGAATTATACTTATTGTCCTGGAGCTTTTTGTGATTCCTGGGTTTGGCATTGCAGGTATCAGCGGCATTATACTTACAGTAGTATCGCTGGTGTTGGTAATGGTGAATAACCAGCTGTTTGATTTCACTTTTGTGCCATCTGATAACCTGATGAAGAGCCTCATTGCCGTAGTAATCGGTATGGTAGGCGCAGGTGTTATGATCGCCCTCACCTGGAACCGCGTACTTAACAGCCAATCTATGCAACGCATGGTGCTTAAGAATACATTTGACAGCGAAGAAGGATATCGTTCTGCCAATACCGCAGCTCACCTGGTAGGCAAAACTGGCGTAGCGCATACACGCATGGCACCATCTGGAAGAGTTATGATAGGTAATACGCTATACGACGCACAGGCACGTGATGGCTTTATAGAACGGGGCGATGCCGTACAAGTGGTAGACCATAGCACATTTGCGCTGCGCGTGAAGCGCATAGAAGTACAAGCTACGTCCGGAGAAGGCTTAGCGTAGTATAGCTGCCAGTAAATCCACTAAACTGCTATTTTATAAAAGAATTTATACTTTAAAAAGAACACAGGCTGTGCGTTTCTGTGGCTAGGTGTTTTACGTATAGCAAATTCAAATCTTCTGTCATCCTTCCAAAACGAAAAGCAAACATGAAATTAACCTTTCTGTCTTTTACCCTTTCGCTACTAACACTGGCGGCCTGCCAAAGCACCTCACAGCAGGAAAACGGCAGCCAAGCCACCACTGCTACCCTCCACTGGACCGGTGAAATTGCCGCCGACGGCTGCGGTTTTGAAGTAGAGATAGACGGGAAACGATACCTGCCCCAAAACGAAGATGCCATACCTGAGCAGTTTAAGCAACAGGAAAGCAGCCAGGTACAACTGGAATACGAGCCACTCGCTGAACCTATTGACCGCCGCTGCGGCATGCTGCCTCAGCCACGCGTGATGGATGCTATACGGGTTATTGCAGTCACGGCTTCTTAGCACCTCTTTAACCTCGGTTAAGCGGTTTTCATTTATTTAGGAGTGACTTCTGAATAAATGAAAACCGCTTAATGTTTAGCCCTATCCTGTTACTGCTATCCAGCTAGCGTAGAAGCAGGCAAAGCAGTATTATAAATCAAGTGTTACCCATTGCTTTTACTGGGATAATCACAGCGCTTGTGTAACTTTAAGCTTTGATCTAAACAGGTAAGAAGATGAAAGTAATCGGCATTATACCGGCTCGCTACGCCAGCACCCGTTTCCCAGGCAAACCCTTAACTGATATCAACGGCAAAAGCATGATACAGCGGGTGTATGAGCAGGCAAAAAAGTCTGGTCTTGCTGAAGTACTGGTGGCAACCGACGATGCACGCATTCTAGAGCACGTAAAAGCTTTTGGCGGTAAAGCTGTAATGACAGATTCCAACCACCAAAGCGGTACCGACCGCTGCTTTGAGGCTTATCAATTGAATGATGAGCCGTATGAGTATATTATCAATATACAGGGTGATGAACCTTTTATACATCCGGAACAAATTGAGTTGGTAGCTACCTGCTTTAACAGCACACATACCCAACTGGCTACACTGATCAAAAAAATAGAAACACCCGAAGAACTGTTTAACGTCAACTCACCAAAAGTAGTGGTGGGCACTACGGGCGAGGCTTTATACTTCAGCCGTCAGCCTATCCCCTATTGCCGCAACATTCCGAGTGACATCTGGCACAAGCAGCACACTTATTACAAGCACATCGGGATCTACGGTTACCGCGCTGATATTCTGGAGCAAATTACCCAACTTCCTCCCTCTGCACTGGAGACAGCAGAGTCGCTGGAGCAGTTGCGCTGGCTCGAGAACGGCTTCCGTATCACCACGGCCATTACCGACCATGAAACCATTGGCATTGATACGCCAGAAGATTTACAGCGAGCTATAGAAAGGAGCTAAGGTATACAGCAAAGCTATTATTTGCTAACAGATGGAGGCCCCGGAATGAAAAACTACACGCTAATGCGATTCGTAAGGCTGAACTTGTACTTCTTTACGATGTATAGTTTACTTACTGCCGTTTGGTACGGCTTAAGAGGAAAGTTTAACACAAGCACTTCACAAGAAGTAATTGGGGAGATAATGCTGAATGCAGCCATTTTCTCCTTGCTTTTCAGTGTGACCATCCTGCTGCTTTATCGCCGCACCAGCATACGCATACCTGTCAGCAAGTATAAACTGAAAGAATTACAGCAGAAGCTTGAGGAAAACGGTTTTCTAAAAACAGTGGTGACAGCCCAGAATTTACAGGTGTACAAGCCAACACCTCCCAAGGCTCCTGCTCTTGCCGGCAAAGTGTTTCTAGCGCAAACAAAAAACTTCTACCTCATTCAGGGGCCATCTAAATACCTCAAAGGCTTGTAGGAGCATGTTTTAGAAATTTATACTTTATGCTGCAGAACAAATTAAACATGCTCTCAACTAGAATCTCTTGCGGCTCTACATCAGGAAAAGAAATCATGCTGTTAAAGCATTACCCGCCTACGCGCTTGGCTTTGTAACCCGCCGCATGCAGCATCTGCAGTATTTTATCGCGAAAGTCACCCTGAATCAGGATTTCTCCATCTTTGGCAGAGCCACCCACACCACACTTGCTCTTTAGCATTTTACCCAGTTCCTTCAAATCATCATCAGAACCAACAAAGCCTTCTACCAGCGTCACCTGCTTGCCTCCTCTCGACTTCTTATCAAGCATTACTTTTAGGTTCTGCTGCTGCGGCGGTAACGTGTCTTGACTTTGCTCCTGTTCATAATCGTAATTAAATTCCTGGTTAGTAGAGTATACAACTCCCTGGCGGCCTTTCTTATTTTTATCACTCATGGTATCAATAATTTATGGCTGGTGAGGAATGGTTGATCCTGTTAAAGGTTTTTCTAAGAGTGCTTTAGAGATGCTACTTTTGCTATCCCTGCTTCAATCAATACACCATTCCTAATTCTTATTTATTAATTCATAATTCTTTCAAGGCACCACCACCTTCAGCGAGAGCGGCAACAATTGCACGTCAAACGCTGTCGCCTTACCCAAATAATCGCCATCGGCGTGGTACATAATGGGCTCCTCCATGTATACTTTTACATGTTCTGTGGTAAAATATTCGGCACTGTCGGAGTGGGCAAGTGTTTTAGTAAGCATGCAGTAGCTTAAGTTCAGAGCTTTTATTAAATCCAGACGCCGAACCAGGCATACATCCAGTTTGCCATCCTTTATATCTGCCATCGGTGCGATATAGGCATTATTACCATACTGTGCTGCATTCGCGAAGGCCATTACAAAGCAATCAGTGTCGAAAGTAGTGCCGTTAATGCTTGCTTTTAGAGGCAGGTGTTTGTAAGACATAACTTCTTTCATCACCAGCTCCACATACGTCTGCAAGCCTCGCTTTTTGTTACCAGCAAACACAGAACTGATGTAAGCATCGAAACCAATTCCAGCGGTCGTAAAAAAAGGGTGCCCGTTTATACATCCACTGTCTATACTTGCCACTTGCCCTTTGTTTAGTAGCTGGATGGCCTTATCCAGCGCCAAAGGAATCTTGAGATGCCGTGCCAACCCATTACCAGATCCTTTCGGCAGTATACCCAAAGCTGTATTCGTGTTCAACAAGCCTCTTGCCACTTCGTTCACAGTACCATCCCCTCCTACGGCCACCACCACTTCGCAACCTGCTTCTGCTGCCTCGCGGGCAAGCTCAGGGGCATGTCCAGCATGGGTGGTGTAAACAATGTCGTGCTTATACTTCTCGTGGTCAAGAAGTATAGCTATACGTGCAGCCACATCAACACGGCTTTTAGGGCCTGATGTAGGATTGATAATGAACCTGATTTGTGGGCGTTTGCTCATGAACGTGGCTTTTGGGCCTGCGCAAAAATACCCTTTTCAGGTGGATATAAAAAAAGCCTGCTGCATTAAGGCACCAGGCTTTGGAGAGATTTTATACTTGCTATTTTAGCTGAAGGGTCAGCACAGGTATCTGTGTGTGATTTACCAGATCTTCGGCTATACTTCCGCTTAGCAGGTGTGCAAAGCCTGTGCGGCCATGGGTAGCCATCATAATCAGATCAGCCCTCACCTCCTGAGCAAAGTGAAGTATTCCGTCTTCCTCCACGGTATCATTATACACGTTGATAGTATAATTTTGCAAGCCATACTTTTGCGCAGCGTGTTCTAACTTCTGTTTTAGGTTAGTGCTCGACTCAAAAGCACCAGGCGTGTTGATGTAAACTAAGTGTACACGTGCGCCGAACAACTCCTGAAACATTTTAAACTTCTCCATCGCCTGCCCCACTTCTCGTTTGAAATCAGAGGCCAGCACAATCTCCCGCACGTTAAAATCGCGGTGCTGATGCTTTACAGTTAATACAGGGCATTCCGCAGCACGAACCACCTTCTCTGTATTGGAGCCAATCAGGAATTCATCAAACCCGCTGGAGCCTTTAGAACCCATCACCACCAGGTCCACGTTGTCATCCTTTATGGTGCGCTTTATCTTGCTGATTGGCCGGTCTACCTCAACTTCATGCACAACCTCCACGCCTTCTGTCGGATAGCTGCGGATCAACTCGTTCATGTGCTCTTTGGTACTCTCCAGCAGACGCAGCATGTATACCTGTTCCATGCCATTGCTACCCACCATTACATCGCCTGTCGCGCTGAAGTTTGGGGAGTAGTAAGGCGTTTCCACCACATGCAGCAGCTTGATGGCAGCTCCTGTTCTGTGCGCTATAGCAAGGGCTACCTGGTAGGCATTCCGGGCTTCTTCTGAGAAATCTGTGGGTACTAAAATTCTTTTCATGGTTTGTGCGGTTATGACAGCTATATGTGTCGTTTAACTACGATAAAAATATAGGCTATATCTAATATAAACGATGATATATGTCACTTTATACTATAAACTGCTCAACCTTGTTCAGGCAGTATAAAAAGCAAGAGCCCGCTTCTTGAGAGAAGCGGGCTCTTGCTTTTTATACTATAGCTTTTGCTTATCCGATTCGAGTGATCAGGTCAGCAGCACGGTTAGAATAACCTGTTTCGTTATCATACCAGCCTACCACTTTTACAAGTGTTCCGTTTGCTGATGTCATCTCTGCATCAAAGATACAAGAATGGGTGTTACCCACGATGTCAATGGAAACAATTGGATCTTCTGTGTACTCCAGAACACCTTTCATGGCACCTTCAGCCGCTTTTTTCATAGCCGCGTTGATTTCTTCTTTCGTTGCAGCTTTCTTCAGCACAACAGTAAAGTCAGTAAGTGAACCATCTGGAATTGGAACGCGCATTGCTACCCCATCCAATTTACCTTGCAGGTGAGGAAGTACTAATCCAACTGCCTTTGCAGCTCCTGTTGATGTTGGAATAATAGAGTAAGCTGCAGCACGAGCACGACGCAAATCTTTGTGAGGCGCATCCTGCAGGTTTTGATCAGAAGTATAAGCGTGTACTGTCGTGATATAGCCTTTCTCAATACCGAACGTATCGTCCAATACCTTTGCCATTGGCGCAAGGCAGTTGGTGGTACAAGATGCATTAGAAAGGATTTTCTCCTCCCCTGTCAGCACATCTTCGTTCACACCCAGCACTACTGTTGTGATATTACCTTTAGCAGGAGCAGATATTACTACCTTTTTGGCACCAGCCTCCAGGTGACCACCAGCGCTTTGCTCATCCACAAAACGGCCAGTAGACTCCAGCACCACATCAACACCTAGCTCGCCCCAAGGCAAGTTCTTAGGCTCGCGCTCGGCTGTGATCCTTATTTCAGTTCCGTTTACGATAATGCCATTTTGAGACGCCTCCACAGTGCCGTCAAATTTTCCGTGCACAGAGTCATACTTCAGCAAATGCGCCAATGTAGCTGTATCTGTCAGGTCGTTGATGGCAACGACCTCTACATTGTCTTTCTGAAGCAGGGCCTTAAAAGTAAGTCTGCCGATACGGCCGAAGCCGTTAATTGCAACTTTTATTTTAGACATGGTATCTAGTTATTGAGAGTTTGTTAATGCTGCTAAGTTACGAGATCGCATAGAGTAAAACCAATATTTTTTTCTACGCTGATCTAGAAGAGCTTACGTAGAAACAAAAAAATATTTGCCTAAAATATTTGCAAGCTGGAAAACACCCTCTATATTTGCACCACAATCAGACAGAACGGCCCGTTCGTCTAGGGGTTAGGACGCTAGATTTTCATTCTAGTAACAGGGGTTCGATTCCCCTACGG
>NZ_JBHTLD010000104.1:0-17061 GCF_042678745.1 Pontibacter rugosus
ATGTAACTGGATGGGCTATTATAAGTTATAATAGAACCGGCGGCAAAAAGATAAACGGATGAAAATTCACAAGGAAGGACGGAGAATCTTATTTTTCACATTGTTGATTTTAGTGGTGCTGAACATCGTGCTCTACTATTTCAATGCTGAAAACAATACTTTTAACATCATCTTCTCTGTAGTATCTGTTTTGCTCTTTCTGCTGATTCTGCAGTTCTTCCGTAGCCCGTACCGCAACCTGCTGCTGCACGAGGATCTGATTATTGCACCTGCCGATGGCAAGGTGGTGGTAATTGAGGAAGTGGAGGAGCCAGAGTACTTTAGCGATAAGCGTAAGCAGATCTCTATCTTTATGTCGCCGATAAACGTGCACATCACCCGCAACCCGGTGTCTGGCATTGTGAAGTACTTCAAATATCACCCAGGTAATTATTTTGTAGCCTGGCACCCGAAATCAAGCACGCAGAACGAAAGAACAACGGTTGTGGTAGAATCGTCAGCTGGTCCGGAAGTACTTTTCCGCCAGATTGCCGGAGCTATGGCGCGTAGAATTGTGTGGTATGTAAATGAAGGTGATGAAGTGAGCCAGGGCGAGGAGTTCGGCTTTATCAAGTTTGGCTCCCGTGTAGATATTTTCATGCCGCTGGATACAGAGATCAAAGTGGAACTGGGCCAGAAAACAAAAGGTGGACAAACCGTGATTGCACAGCTAAAAACAGAAACACCTCCTTTGTTCGGATAATCTTTAAGATGCTAGACTTTAGACGCTAGATATTAAACAAATGAAAAGGCCGCTGCAAGTATAAACTGCAGCGGCCTTTTTTTGTCTGACTCATGATTTTCAGGATTAGTGGATCTGCAGGATGTTTTTTAAAAACGCCTGTAAATGTCACAAGTCTTGCAAGATTTTACTCGTAGCTGCACGAGCAGTTGTAAGTTCCTATAAGCCCCAATCTCAACATGAGAGTCTAAAATCTAGCGTCTAATTTAATACCAGCTTTCCACCAGCTTCATCAATTGCTCCAGGTACTTTTGATCTGTTTCGTCGAAATCGTTCAACTGGTCACTGTCCACATCCAGCACCAGTTTTACCTCGCCATCTTTTATGGCTGGCAATACAATCTCAGACTTAGAGTCGCTGCTGCAGGCAATGTGTCCCGGGAATGCTTCTACATCTGGTACTAAAATGGTTTTTTGCTGCGTGTAGCAAGCCCCGCAAACGCCTTTGTGATAAGGTATGCGAGTGCAGGCTACCGGTCCCTGAAACGGACCCAACACCAATTGCCCCTCTTTGTTGAAGTATACGCCTACCCAAAAGAAGCCCATACCCTGGCGCAGGGCTGCTACCATGTTCGAGACATTCGCGATAAGGTCTGTTTCGCCTGTTGTTAGTGCTTCTATTTGCGGAAGCAGCGCTTTATACTTGTCCTCTTTGCTGAGGTTTGCATCTATAAGAAGAGACTCGGCCATTTTTTGATTTTGAATAACTGAAGTTTGAATGAATTTTAATAAGGCAAATAGGAATCTAGTGTCTAATGTAATGTAACAGTTGATCTGGTCCTATGGTTTGAATATTGTGCAATTGGCCATAAACCATACTTGGTGCCTTTACACCTGCAAGTAACGTGCTGTGCAGGCTCTTGAAAACCAATGCTTCATCCCAGAAGTTTTCCTGTAGCAGGCTCTCCAATAAAAAGGTGCCTCCTTCTACCATAACAGATAGTATGTTTCGCTGGTGCAAGTCGCGCATGATTTGCGGAAGAACTGGCTCCTGCTCCTGTAGCTGCACAAAGGTCAGGTTCTCCTGCTCGTCCTGCCTTTTAAAATTATAAACCACAGTAGGCTGACTGCCGTCAAGCAGGTGCAAGTGTGCAGGCAGTAGCAACTGCTTGTCAATAACCAGGCGCAGTGGGTTGTGTCCATGCCACAGGCGTGTGTTCAAGCGTGGGTTATCATATAAGGCGGTGCGGCTGCCTACCATAATCGCCTGCTCCTCAGCACGCCACTTATGTACTAGGCGCTGTGCCAGTTTACCACTTATTTGCTGCTGCTGATAGTTTGCAGCGGCAATAAAACCATCAGCGGTTTCAGCCCACTTCAACAGTATAAATGGCCGCTTTTGGGTATGGAAAGTGAAAAATCGTTTGTTCACCTCCAGGCCCTCTTCCTCAAGCACACCAACTTTTACTTGTGCACCACTGTCAAACAGCTTTTTGATGCCACGTCCGGCTACTAAGGGGTTAGGGTCAGTATTGCAGATCACCACATCCTTTACGCCATGTTGAATGAGCAGGTCGGCGCAGGGAGGCGTTTTGCCATAGTGTGAGCATGGCTCTAGTGTCACGTACACGCAGCTCTTGGGCAGTAGGCTTTTGTCTTCCACTGCTGCAACAGCGTTCACCTCGGCATGGGGGCCGCCATACTGCTTGTGCCAGCCTTCGCCTATAATGTGGCCTTCATGCACTATTACGCAGCCTACCATAGGGTTTGGGCTGGTGTAGCCACTGCCTAATTGGGCCAGTTCCAGGGCGCGGCGCATGTATATTTCGTCGGACATGCTGTAGTTGTATAATTGAAAATTCGGAAAGCTGGAAAGTTTAAAAGGAGCGTCAGCAAAGCCATGGCCTGCGCGTGTATGTCTACTAAGCTACAGATACTGCTCAGTCCAGAATTTTATGGCACTACTTCTAAAACTTAACCTTTTAACTTTCTAACTCCAAAAGCCTTACTTTTGCAAAGATATCTAAATCAAGTTAAAGTATAAGTGTGGCCACAATTCAGGAGTTACAGCAGCACATTCGGGCAAGTATAAAAAATGCCTACCCAGAGCCGGAAGCAGGTAGTATAGCACAGCTTGTGCTGGAACATGTGCTACAGAAAAACAGGCTGCAGCTGAGCCTGTCGCAGTTAGAGGAAGTGCCTGCGGTGCATATAGCAACGGTAGAAGAAATGGTAGAGCGTCTACAACAGCAGGAGCCGGTGCAGTACGTGTTAGGTGTAGCATACTTCTATGGTCTGGAACTGCAGGTAGATGAGCGCGTACTAATACCGAGGCCGGAAACCGAAGAGTTGGTAGACCTGGTGCTGCGGGAGCACAAAGGCAGAAAAGAGCTAACTATACTGGACGTATGCACCGGAAGCGGCTGTATTCCATTGGCTCTACAGGCTACTATGGCCGATGCCAAAGTATACGGTTTGGAGATTTCGGAAGGTGCTCTGCAGGTGGCTCAGGCAAACGCAGCCAAGTATAAGCTGCCAGTTGAGTGGCTGCAGGCAGATGTTTTTGAGCCTGTGCCTGGAATAGCCGCAGGTGCATTGGATATTATTACCAGTAACCCACCTTATGTGCTGGAGGAGGAAAAGGCTGTGATGCAAAATAACGTGCTGCAGTATGAGCCTCACCTGGCGTTGTTTGTACCCAATACTGATCCGCTGAAGTACTATAAAAGAATAACCAAAATAGGGCTACAGCTCCTAAAGAAAGGGGGTAAATTGTACTTCGAGATTAATGAACGCTATAGCCAAGAGGTGCAGGAGGAGCTGTTAAAGGCAGGTTTTGAGCAGATAAGAATAGTGTCAGATTTTTTCGGGAAAAACCGTATCGTGGTGGCTGTACGTTAACTTACGTTAAAAATTGGTGCATAATTCTCCTAAGTAGAAGTTAAAATTGTACTTTTGCAGTAGGGAAAGCCACTGACACTGATGTTTGTAGCAAAAGCATCTCTTCTTTTACAAAGTGAGGAACAGACACAAGTACTTGTGCCTTTGCTGAAAGAAAGCAGGAGTAGTGTGCAGAGGATAATCCAAATAAAAAAATTAAAGATTTAACAAGCTTACAATCGTGTACGAACAACTTATAAATAAAGAAGCCAAACTTGCAGTGATTGGCTTAGGCTATGTAGGATTACCTATCGCGCTTGCTTTTGCAAAAAAGATCAAAGTGATAGGTTTTGATATTAATTCGAAGCGCGTAGAACTGATGCGCAGTAACATCGACCCAAGTGGTGAGCTGGAAAGCGCTGACTTTGATGGGGCCGATATTGAGTTTACTGATAGTCTGGATGTGCTGCGGGAGGCACAGTTCTTTATTGTAGCAGTGCCAACGCCTATTGATGAGCATGCCATGCCGGATCTGAAGCCCCTGTTAGGTGCCTCTACAACGGTTGGTAAAGTGCTGAAGAAAGGAGATTATGTAGTATTTGAATCAACAGTATATCCTGGCTGTACAGAAGAAGATTGTGTGCCTGTGCTGGAGCGCGAATCAGGATTGAAGTTTATGGAGGACTTCAAAGTAGGTTACTCTCCAGAACGTATCAACCCGGGTGATAAAGAGCATACACTGGCTAAGATTGTAAAAGTAGTCTCTGGCTGCGGCAAAGAGTCGGCAGAGCAAATTGCCAAAGTATACGAACTGGTAATTGATGCCGGCGTACACCGTGCAGCTACGATCAAAGTGGCCGAGGCTGCCAAAGTAATCGAAAATACGCAGCGCGACCTCAACATCGCCCTGATGAACGAGCTGTCTATCATCTTTGATAAGATGAACATCAACACCTATGAAGTGTTGGAAGCAGCTGGTACAAAATGGAATTTCCTTCGCTTCTCTCCGGGTTTGGTAGGCGGCCATTGCATAGGCGTGGATCCATACTACCTGACCTATAAAGCTAAGGCGCTGGGATATGATGCTAAAGTTATACTGAGTGGCCGTAGCACCAATGATAACATGGGAGCCTATATTGCTAACAAGCTGGTGAAAATGATGATCAAAGGTGGTAAAAACATCTCGCAAACGAAAGTGCTGGTAATGGGTGCTACTTTTAAAGAGAACGTGGAGGACATCCGTAACTCAAAGGTAGTGGACGTGATTCGTGAGTTGGAAAGCTTTGGCGTGAAGGTAGAGGTAGTAGACCCTTATGCTAATTCAGAGGAACTGCAGCACGAGTATGGCTTTGGCTTAAAAGAAGAAGCGGGCAAGGATTATGATGCTGTGGTGGTGGCTGTACCGCACAAACCATATGCAGCATTAGAGGAAAGCTACTTTAAATCGATCATGAACGAACATCCTATTGTTGTCGATCTGAAAGGTATCCTCCGTGATAAAATCAAGAACATCGAATACACAAGCTTATAAGTTTTGACAAAAGAAAAAATACTGGTAACCGGAGGCGCAGGCTATATAGGCTCACATACCGTAGTAGAACTGGTTGAGGCTGGCTATGCCCCTGTTATTATAGATAACTTCTCTAACTCAGAGGAAAGTGCGCTAAATGGTATTGCGGCCATACTTGGTCATGATATAACCTGCCATCGTGTTGACTGTACAGATGCTGCGGCCCTGCGAAAGGTGTTTGAGGCGGAGGAAAATATTAGCGGGGTAATTCACTTTGCAGCCTATAAAGCTGTGGGTGAGTCGGTGGAGCAGCCGCTGAAGTACTACCACAACAACGTAGGCTCGCTGGTGACACTGCTGCAGGTGATGGGTGAGTTCAACGTAACCAACCTCGTATTCTCTTCTTCGTGCACCGTGTATGGCATACCCGAGCAGTTGCCGGTAACAGAGCAGACGCCGGTGCAGAAAGCCAATTCGCCTTATGGCAATACCAAAAAAATCTGTGAGGAGATTCTGACGGACTTGGCTAATAGCGGAAGCAGCATCAAAAGTATTGCATTGCGCTACTTCAATCCTATTGGAGCACACCCTTCTGCCAAGATCGGAGAGTTACCATTGGGCGTACCAAGCAACCTCGTGCCGTTCATCACCCAGACGGCTGCCGGTATTCGGCAGCAGCTCACGGTGTTTGGCAATGATTACGACACACCGGATGGGACTAACATTCGAGATTATGTGCACGTGGTGGATCTTGCCAAAGCGCACGTAGTGGCAGTAGAAAGAATGCTGGCCGGAAAGGTAGCAGACATTGAGTTCTTCAATGTAGGCACCGGACAGGGAAATACCGTGCTGGAGGCCATACATGCTTTTGAGCGTGCCACAGGCGAAAAACTGAACTACAAGATTGGAGGCCGCCGCGCAGGCGATGTGCCGAAGATTTATGCTGATGTAACCAAAGCAACCGAAGAGTTGGGCTTTGAAACCACCAGCACACTGGAGGAAGCCATGAAAAGCGCCTGGGACTGGCAGTTATCTCTTCAAAAAGAAAAAGCATAAGTATGAAAATATTGATCACGGGCGGAGCGGGTTTTATTGGCTCGCATGTGGTGCGCCTGTTTGTTACCAAATACCCGAACTACCAGATTTACAACCTCGACAAGCTGACGTACGCCGGCAACCTGGCGAACCTGTCTGACATCGAGGATCGGGAGAACTATACTTTCCTGAAAGGTGATATCGTGGATGCCGCCTATCTGGAGGGAATATTCTCAGAGTACAAATTCGACGCAGTAATTCACCTGGCGGCAGAGTCGCACGTGGATCGCTCCATCTCCGATCCCCTGGCCTTTGTGCAGACGAACGTGATCGGCACAGTAAATTTGCTGAATACGGCTAAGAGTCACTGGAAGGATAACCTGCAGGACCACCTGTTTTACCATATTTCCACCGATGAGGTGTATGGCTCTTTAGGAGAAGACGGTTTGTTCACAGAAGAGACAGCCTATGATCCGCGCTCCCCATACTCCGCCTCCAAAGCAAGCTCTGATCATTTCGTGCGGGCATGGTTCCATACCTATGGCTTGCCTGTCAAAATATCAAACTGCTCCAACAACTACGGCCCAAACCACTTCCCGGAAAAGCTGATTCCGCTGGCCATTCACAACATCCAGAGCGAGAAGCCGGTGCCGGTATACGGCAAAGGAGAGAACGTACGCGACTGGCTGTATGTGCTGGACCACGCCCGTGCCATTGATGTGATTTTCCATGAGGGCAAAGTGGGGGAGACCTACAACATAGGCGGTGTGAATGAGTGGAAGAACCTGGATTTGATCGAGCTGCTCTGCGACCAGATGGACGAGAAGCTGGGCCGCGAGAAGGGCTATTCCCGTAAGCTCATCACCTTCGTGAAAGACCGTGCTGGTCATGACCTGCGCTACGCTATCGACTCCTCTAAGCTGATGAACGAGCTGGGCTGGAAGCCGTCTGTAACGTTTGAGGAAGGCCTTAGCAAAACGGTAGACTGGTACCTGGAGAACCCGGAGTGGCTGAATGACGTGACTTCCGGCAACTACCAGAGCTACTACGAGCAGCAGTATACACACAGATAAGTATAGAGATTTATAGTATGTACGAATTACCTTTTCATAATAAGCCGCTGGAGAACCTGTCTTTCCTTGTAACTGGCGGAGCGGGCTTTATTGGCTCTAATCTAGTAGAATACCTGCTGAAGTATAAAGTGGGTAAAGTGCGCGTGCTGGATAATTTCTCGAACGGTTTTCGCAAGAACATTGAGCAGTTTCAGGACAATCCTGCTTTCGAGTTATTGGAAGGTGATATCCGTGATCCGGAAACATGTATGGCGGCCTGCAAGGGTATGGATGTGGTGCTGCACCAGGCAGCACTTGGTTCTGTGCCCAGAAGTATAAATGATCCGATCACGAGTAATAACGTGAACATCGGCGGCTTTGTGAACATGCTTACTGCTGCCAAGGAAAACAACATCAAGCGCTTCGTGTACGCTGCTTCTTCCTCTACTTACGGCGATAGCAAAGAGCTGCCAAAGGTGGAAGATCGCATTGGTAGGCCCCTTTCTCCTTACGCCGTGACCAAGTATGCGAATGAGCTGTACGCGGATGTGTTCGGCAAAACGTATGGCATGGAAATCATCGGGCTTCGCTACTTCAATATCTTTGGTCCGAGACAGGATCCGAATGGAGCTTATGCCGCCGTTATACCGCTGTTCATTGATGCGCTTATTCAGGGCGAGTCGCCAAAGATTAACGGTGACGGTGGACAGACGCGTGACTTCACGTTTGTGGAGAACTGTGTGCAGGCCAACATCAAGGCGGCGCTGGTAGAGAATACAGAGGCGGTAAACCAAGTATATAACATTGCCGTGGGCGATAGAACTTCTTTGCTGGAGATGTTCAACATCCTAAAGGAGACTGCAAATTCAAGTGTGGAGCCGGTACACGGCCCGGACCGTGCGGGCGATATACGCGATAGCCTGGCCGATACTTCCAAGGCGCAGCGCCTGTTGAACTACAACCCGCAGGTGCGCATCACTGAAGGGCTGCAGCGCACGTTTGACTGGTTCAGAGGTAATCAGGAGTTCATCTACAGAGATACAGATAAAGCTGTTGTTGCCAAATAAGGCGCAGGCAATTCTATAATAGAAAACAAATGAAAGGAATCATACTTGCCGGGGGCTCCGGCACCAGGCTTCACCCGCTGACGCTGGCAGTAAGCAAACAGCTGATGCCGGTCTACGATAAGCCGATGATCTACTATCCGCTTTCTACGCTGATGCTGGCGGGCATACGCGAGATTCTGATCATCTCCACACCACACGATTTGCCTATGTTCGAGCGCCTGCTGGGCGATGGCAGCCAGATCGGCTGCAAATTCAGCTACAAGGTGCAGGAAGTACCGAACGGGCTGGCGCAGGCTTTCGTGATCGGGGAGGATTTCATCGGGGATGATAAGGTAGCGCTCATACTTGGCGACAACATATTCTACGGCTCGGGCATGGGTTCCGTGCTGCGTGAGAACGCCGACCCTGAAGGGGGAGTAGTGTACGCTTACCACGTGCAGGACCCGGAGCGTTACGGGGTGGTGGAGTTTGACGGGCAAATGAAGGCCGTTTCCATTGAGGAGAAGCCGCTGGAGCCGAAGTCAAGCTACGCTGTGCCAGGCCTGTACTTCTACGACAACGAGGTGGTGCAGATTGCCAAGAGCCTGGAGCCGAGCGCACGAGGCGAGTACGAGATCACGGACGTAAACCGCGAGTACCTGAAAAGAGGCAAGCTGAAGGTGGGCATCCTCAACCGGGGCACCGCCTGGCTCGACACCGGCACGATCGCCTCGCTGATGCAGGCGGCAACCTTTGTACAGGTAATTGAGGAGCGGCAGGGGCTTAAGATTGGTTGTATTGAGGAGGTAGCCTGGCGCATGGGCTTTATCAACGAAGAGCAGCTAAGGCAGATTGCAGAGCCCTTGAGAAAGAGCGGCTATGGAGAATACCTGCTCCAGATTCTGAAGTAGATATTAATCAAATAAGATAAGTATGAACAAGCCAGCCGGTAACACGGCTGGCTTGTTTATTTTGCAGGCGGGGCTATGTGCCGGTAAAGTTCGTTGAAGGGCGATCTAGCTTTCACTAATGTCATCTCGAACATAGGGAAAGATCTTTGCAGAATTCCAGATAGATTTCTTAGAGTTTGCTCCCTCATTTCCGCTCCCGCCTTATGCGTACTCAAAATGGTAACAGCCTTGGGAGATGATAAGGTATGTAGTTGCGGTAAGTATCAACGGTTTTGCTGATACCAGGCACTAGCGAACGCTTGCGCCAGAGACATGTATATTTTTGACTTCAAGTATAAGACGAGCTATACTTCTACAGCAAAAAGCCCAGCAGTAGCCCGGTAAGTATAAGTATGGGCGCAGGGATTTTGGTAAACATAAGCAGGCTGAAGGTGGCAACTACAATACCAAAATTTAAAGGTGTGTTTGGGACGGGATGGTATAAAAGTATAGCCGCAGCCACCACCATACCGGAACTGACTGCACTAATGCCTTCCAGAGAAGCACGTACTACCCTATATTTCTTCAGCTCATCCCAGAACCTGATCACAAAG
Source organism: Pontibacter rugosus (assembly GCF_042678745.1). Classification (NCBI taxonomy): domain Bacteria; kingdom Pseudomonadati; phylum Bacteroidota; class Cytophagia; order Cytophagales; family Hymenobacteraceae; genus Pontibacter; species Pontibacter rugosus. The sequence continues at coordinate 9,748 of NZ_JBHTLD010000104.1, forward strand.
AAGATAAGAAAGGTGCCCGGCAGGAAAATACCGACAGTAGCCACAAAAGAGCCTAAGAATTGTCCGGCAATGCCGTACCTGCGCATTGCTAAGTTTCCTACAAAAGAACAGAACGAAAACGTAGGGCCCGGTAAAGCCTGCACAATAGCATAACCTGATAAAAACTCTTCGCCTGTTAAGTAATGTTTGAAGTCTACGAATTCAGAATAGAGTAATGGAATAAGCACCTGGCCTCCTCCAAAAACAAGTGTTCCGTTACGGTAGAAGTTTTCGAACAGGCGCACAGGTAATGACGAAGTATAGGCACCCAACAAGGCAGCCACGACTAGCACAGCTACGAATAGTATAAAATTAGCCCATTCAATCTTCAGCTTTTTGTCTTTCTCAAGGGGGTGCTGCTTAAAGCGCAGGGCTGTAACAGCGCCCCCTGCCAACAGCAACACCGGAAACACCCAAGGCGAAGAAAAGAAATACGCAAGTATGGCCGAAACCACCATTAGTATAACCGCGGTTTTGGTGTGTACTACTTTAGAGCTGATCATGTACCCGGCATAAGCCACAAAACCCACCGCCATAGGCTGAAGGTATCTGAGAAACGCCAGCGAAATGCCCTGCTCTTGTAAGTAGGTTATGGCTACGGCAGCTATAGCCATGATAGTGGCAGCAGGTAAGATCCAAATAAGGAGGGTAATGTAGGCTAAGTTGGGCCCACCGATTTTATAGCCAATAGCGGTAATAGTTTGGGTGGAAGTGGGGCCGGGAAGTATGGAACATAGAGCATTGAGCTCAATTAACTCTTGCTCCGACAGATACCGGCGCTTCTCAACCAGCAGCTTAAACATAATAGCAATATGCGCCTGTGGCCCACCAAAAGCGGTAAGGGCCAATACTAGCACGTCCTTCAGAAAGATGTAGTAGCGCAAGCTCATAGCGGCATAAAAATAAAAAAAGAGAGACAGCTTTTAGCTATCTCTCTTTTATATAATTAAAGTTTACACTTAGGCTTTTTTCAGGCCAAGCTCTATCAGGCGCTCGTTTAGGTATTCACCTGCAGTGGCATCCGGAAAAGCTTTAGGATTTTTCTCATTAATGCAGCTCTCCAGGCAAGTCAGGTCCATTTCGGAGCGGGGGTGCATAAAGAATGGAATAGAGTAGCGCGATGTATGCATCAGCTCGCGCGGCGGGTTTACTACACGGTGAATAGTAGACTTTAACTTATTATTCGTTAAACGAGCCAGCATATCGCCAACGTTTACCACTACTTGCTCAGGCAGAGCTGTAATAGGGATCCACTGGCCGTCGCGGCGAAGCACTTGCAGGCCATCAGCACTGGCACCCATCAGCAACGTAATCAGGTTAATATCGCCGTGCTCGGCAGCGCGCACAGCATTGGCAGGAACACTGTCTGGGTTCTCAATAGGGAAGTAGTGAATAGGGCGCAAAATGCTGTTACCATACTTTACTTTCTCATCAAAGTAAGTTTCTTCCAGGTTTAGATGCAGGGCAATGGCACGTAGCACTTGCTTGCCTGCAGCTTCCAGTTTTCTGTACGCCTCCAGAGTGGCCTCTTTAAAACCTTCTACCTCTGTAGGGAAAATATTAGCGGGATATTCTGATTTAATAGGATCGCTGTCTGGAATACCATTTAGATCCTGGCCCACATGAAAGAATTCTTTCAGGTCGCCGGTGTTGAAGCCTTTTGCTTTTTCCTTGCCCTTGCCTATGTAGCCGCGTTGGCCGGCAAGTTCAGGGTTTTCATATTTTTGCTTTACCTCGTCAGGCAGGCTAAATAGCTCTTGTGTGGTAGCATAGAGCCTTTGGGTTAGCTCATTACTAAGGCCATGGTTACGCAGGGCAATAAAACCGATGTTCTGGTAGGCATCACCCAACTGCTTAACAAATTGCGCCCTTTTCTCCGCATCACCAGAAGTAAAGTCTTCCAGATCAAGAGAAGGAATTTCGTCAAACAAAATCTCGCTCATATATATTTTAGCGTATACTTTATAGTAATGTTCACGTAGTTCGCAATATACAAAGAAAATGATTAAATTAGCTGCTCAGCTAATAACCAAACACCAAGGAAATGAAAAAAACATACCTACTTCTGGCTTCGGCTCTGATGCTTGGTTTCTCTGCCTGCGATACAGCCCGACAGACGCAGGATGCCGAAACGCAAACACCTGTTACATCTGCCAGAGGCGATGGGCCTACACCTGTAGGCGCTGTAATGAGTAAAAATGGGTTACGTGTATTTGCGTTTGATGACTCTCAGAAATACCCTGAGTCGCAGTTGCGTCTTAACACACCTCCAGCTGGTAGTGTCGTGGAGCCAGGGCCGGTAGAATTTAACTATACGCTCTCTAATTATCAGCTTACCCGTATGACGCCGCACTCCAACGCAGACCATATGGCAAACTCGCAGGAGGGGCAGCATATTCATAATATTGTTGATAATGAGCCATACACGGCGCACTATCAAACAGACTTCACTAAAGAGCTGGCAGAAGGTGAGCACGTGATTTTATCGTTCTTGTCTCGCTCCTACCACGAAAGCTTAAAGCATAAAGGTGCTTATGATGTAAGAAAAGTTACAGCGGGCAGACCTGCAACAAGCTTAAATATTGACTTGGGCGCCCCAAACATGTTCTATAGCCGCCCGAAAGGCGAGTATGTAGGGGATGATACGGAGCAGGTGATGCTGGACTTCTACCTGATTAACACAGACCTGTCTACTGCTGGAAACAGAGTGCGAGCTACCATCAACGGTACTGAGTTTATACTTGACCGCTGGTTGCCATACGTTATGGAAGGCCTGCCAATGGGTGAGAATACCATCAAACTGGAACTGATCGATAAAAACGGCAATGTACTGCCTGGTCCATACAATAGTGTAACCCGCACTTTTACACTGAAGCCAGCGGCTTAAGCTGATACTTAGTATAAAATATAAGCGCCTGCTTTCTTTAGAGGAAGCAGGCGTTTTGTTTTTAAGTTAGATTAAGACTTAGTTATTCTTTCACATATCTTAGTTTCGGCCTCTACGGAACATAAAAGTAGTTATCGGGGAAATAGCCTTTCCAGCCAACTGGAGGGGGTGCGGGTTTTGGTACTTTCAAGGGGCGGGGAAACTTCCGGTAGGCTAATTTATATTTAACTTTCTATATAGTATATTCGGCAGCCCGGTTCTATATGTCCAACTACTGTTGGACGGCTAAACAGAATAAACTCCGTTTATACTCTATTTGTACGCTATTTTGAGCGACCAAAATCATGGCAAATCAAGAAGAATTGAAGGAGAACAAGTAGATAGTGAGAAACAAGAAATTAGGCTTAGTGACTTTTTTATCAAACTTAGTTCCTGCATGGTTCAGCGCAGTTGCACCTATATTTCTTCTGTTCTCATTATTTGCTTTGATGATATCAGTCCGTGCCTGCTTTTCAGAGCGTGTAGACAAAAATGAAGGAGTAAGAATAGTCCTTTACACCTTGTTTGTTTTAGGGGGAATGTCCAGCGTCTTCCTTATCTATGAATTATCGATTGATTGAAAGGAGAAACACCAAATAGTGGCAATGCTAATCAAAGAAATAAAATATAAAAGTGCTTGTATTATATAGTATAGTAACAGGAACGAATGCACTACGGATTAATAAAATATGAAAATAGGTCTTACCATACTTTGTATCTTCTCAATAATTTCAGGAACTATGATAATGGTAAGGCACAAGTTCTACAAGTATGACATAAATGACATGTTGTTTGTGACTAAGCTTAAATCATTTACACTCGGGCTAATCCTTATCTTGATAGGGCTTTATGGTTTATTAGATGGAGTTGCGAAACTTTTGAATATATAAAGCTCCTTCGATTCACCGATGAAAAAAGCTACTGACCACTAACAAGACCTATAAATTAGCTTCACCACCTTGTAGCAGATACGGTGAATATGAACTAATTAGTTAAAAAAAGAAAAATGCCAGCAGGTAACAATGTACATAAGCCAAGCTTCAGCTACGCCTCGCTCGTGTTATGTACCAGCCGTTGCTCTTGCTTAACATAAAAGAGGTTTATCAGGCAATACTGACTACCACACTTATTTAAAACTAAAAAGGGGCCACTCCATAGATTGGAGTGGCCCCTTTTTAGTTTTAAACATTTACTTGCTTACTCTTTCGGCTTACCAGTATTGCCTTGCTCTGGTTTGGCAATAGCGTTGCGCATGTCGGTGTCAGACTGGATGTTCTGCATACGGTAATAGTCCATAATGCCCAATTGGCCGCTGCGGAAGGCTGCAGCGATAGCTTGAGGTACTTCAACCTCTGCCTGAATTACGTTGGCGCGTGCTTCCTGTGCTTTTGCTTTCATTTCCTGCTCTACGGCAACGGCCATGGCGCGGCGCTCTTCAGCCTTGGCTTCGGCAACACGCAGGTCGGCTCCGGCCTGATCTATTTGCAGCTTCGCACCAATGTTCTCGCCTACATCAATATCGGCAATATCGATAGATAGAATCTCGTAAGCAGTTCCGGCATCCAAACCTTTCTGTAGCACAAGTTTTGAGATCATGTCCGGGTTCTCGAGCACAGTCTTGTGTGAGGTAGAAGAGCCTATGGAGGTTACAATGCCCTCACCCACACGAGCAAGGATCGTTTCTTCACCGGCACCACCCACTAATTGGTTTATATTGGCACGGACAGTGACACGCGCCTTTGCTATCAGCTGGATACCGTCCTGCGCTACAGCAGCTACGTTTGGCGTGTTAATCACCTTTGGGTTTACAGAAGTAGTTACAGCCTCAAACACGTTACGGCCAGCCAGGTCTATGGCGGTTGCTTGTTTAAAAGACAACGGGATGTTAGCCTTATCTGCTGAAATCAACGCTTTGATAACCATCGGTACGTTGCCACCAGCCAGGTAATGCGTTTCCAGTTCGGTGGTAGTTAAATCTATGCCAGCCTTGGTCGAGTTAATCATGGAGTTCACGATCAGGCTTGGCGGCACTTTTCTGATGCGCATAAATACCAGTTCCAGTAAGCCTACTTTCACACCTGAGAAAAGAGCTGTGATCCAAAGGCTGATCGGAACAAAGTATAAAAAGACCATGAGCAGTATAATGCCGCCTGCAATAAGAAAAATTGCGGATAAGTTTTCCATCTGTATAAGGTTAGGAGATTGCTTCTACTATTATTTGATTTTGATTAAGCTTGATGATTCGGATAGGAGTGTTGGGGTTGATGTATTCTCCTTGCGTGTGCACTTCGTGGTGCCTGTCTGCAAAAAGGGCAGTACCCTGTGGGCGTAAGGCAGAAACGGCCTGGCCTGTTTCACCTACAGTAAGCATATGCTGATACTCCTCATTTACGTGGCCACGGTTCTGGTCTTTCAAGGCAAAGCGAGACCAGCTGTCAGACCGGAAACTATAGGCGAAAGCAGCTCCCCCTACCACAACAGTAGTGGCAAGTATAATGTGTCCGATGTTAGTGCCTAGGGCAGCATAGCCAATCCAGATACCGATGCCGGTAAGTATAAAACCCAGGATACCCACTACAGTAGTGCCAGGTACAAAAATCAGCTCTACAATTACAAGTAGCAGCCCGACGCCAATAAGAAGTATGACGGTTATCCAATCTAGTAACATAGTACGTTCTGCTTATAAAGTAAATATAGTGATTTCTTTACCATATTGACATGATTGTAGTCACCTATTTGCAGTTACTTCTTATCATTAAGCTTTAAGCTGCTAAACGTAAAAGCGCTGCCTCCTATTCCGGAAGCAGCGCTTTTGAAATTTATTGTTACAGTTAAGGAGCAGCGGTATTAATAAGCTTTAGCGAAGTATACGCGCTGTTTGCTTGGCTTACCAGTCAACATATCCACACCCTCTTCTTCTGGTGTGTTTATCGCTATGCAACGGATAGTAGCCTTGGTCTCTTCTTTGATGCGCTCTTCTGTCTCTGGTGTGCCATCCCAATGCGCCAGTACAAAACCTCCTTTGTTTTCCAGCACATCCTTAAACTCTTCATAAGAATCAACCTTCGTGGTGTGTTCTTCGCGGTAAGAGAAGGCTCTGTTGTAAATGTTCTCCTGTATCTCGTCTAACAAGGCAGGGATATAGGTGTTCAGGCTGTCAAATTGCTGTGAGCTTTTCTCTTTGGTGTCGCGGCGGGCAATTTCGGCTGTTCCGTTCTCTAAATCACGGGCACCGATGGCAATACGCACCGGCACACCTTTCAGCTCCCATTCAGCAAACTTAAAGCCAGGACGCTCGGTGTCGCGGTCATCGAACTTCACGCTGATGCCTTTAGCTTCTAACTCACGCTTCAAGCCATTTACTTTCTCAGAGATTTGCGCCAGCTGCTCCTCGCCTTTGTAAATCGGCACGATTACTACCTGTATAGGTGCTAATTTCGGAGGAAGAACAAGCCCTTCATCATCAGAGTGCGCCATTACCAAAGCACCCATTAAACGTGTACTCACGCCCCACGATGTTCCCCACACGTGCTCCAGGCCACCTTCTTTGGTTGCGTACTTTACATCAAAAGCCTTGGCAAAGTTCTGGCCTAAAAAGTGAGAAGTGCCTGCCTGCAAGGCCTTTCCGTCCTGCATTAATCCTTCGATACAATAAGTATCGAGAGCACCTGCAAAGCGTTCGCTAGGTGTTTTCACGCCTCGGATTACTGGCAAGGCAATATACTGCTCGGCAAAGGTAGCGTACACTTCCATCATCTGCTTTGTCTCGGCAATGGCTTCGTCAGCGGTAGCATGTGCCGTATGGCCTTCCTGCCACAGGAATTCTGCTGTGCGCAAAAACAGGCGCGTACGCATTTCCCAGCGTACTACGTTTGCCCACTGGTTTATTAGCAGGGGCAGGTCACGGTAGCTTTGTATCCAGTTTTTATAAGTGCTCCAGATAATGGCTTCTGATGTGGGGCGCACAATCAGTTCTTCCTCTAGTTTTGCATTTGGGTCAACACGCAGCTTACCGGCATTGTCAGGGTCTGTTTGCAGGCGGTAGTGGGTAACCACAGCGCACTCTTTTGCAAAACCTTCTGCGTTTTGCTCTTCGGCCTCAAACAAGCTTTTGGGTACAAACAGCGGGAAGTATGCATTTTGGTGCCCAGTGGCTTTAAACATATCATCCAGTACACGCTGCATCTTCTCCCAGATAGCGAAGCCGTATGGTTTGATGACCATGCACCCACGCACTGCTGAATTCTCAGCCAGCCCGGCTTTCTTCACCAGCTCGTTATACCACAGAGAGTAGTCCTCGCTTCTTTTTGGTAGCCCTTTGCTCATTTCGATCTAAAATTATCTTATAT
>NZ_JBHTLD010000105.1:0-17009 GCF_042678745.1 Pontibacter rugosus
GATTTGAATTTTATAAAGATTAAGCTTAGCTTTAGGCCAAATTTAAAGGGTTTATAGTATAAAAGTTAGTTGGTAACACACATGGAAGATTACAATAAGATTATTGAGTCGCTTGGGGTGCGGTTCATTAAAGGTAAAAATCTAGTGTTGCAACAGCCGTTTACGGTGCGCAATTACTACGATGTTGGCAATAACCTGATCCTGCTTCACAAGGGCAGTATCTTCTTTGGCGAAGAGGAACAAATGGTAGAAGAAGGGGAGCTTCTATTCGTTCCTGGAGGCCGAAGTACCAAAATTACCTATGGTCCGTCTGGTGAGGGTAGATCCATCACTAATGATGACCTGATTACGAACAGAGAAAAGTTCTACAGAAGCAACAACGATCTGGACTTGATTGGTGATGCGGAAGAGAGCCATAGCTATGTTAGTTTCGAGGCAAAGGTATTTGACTCTGTAAACTTCTTTGCTTCGCTTGATTTACCTGCGTTCCTGATCTCTAACAACAACAAGCTCGCCAACCTGGTGATCAAAGTGGTGGAAGAGAGTATGCAGGAGCTGCCAGGCAAAGAGCGCCTGATCAATCTGTACACAGAGCAGATCGTAGTGGAGATTGTGCGCCACATTCTACGTAACAGAATGTTTGTGGAGCAACTAGCTACTAACAGCACGTACTTTAAGGATCCTCGCCTCATTGATCTGTTTAACTACATCAAAGAGAACATCGGTGGCGACTTGTCTAACAAGGTGCTTTCTAATGTGGCGAATGTATCTGAGGACTATGTCGGTCAGTATTTCAAAATGCTGACAGGCATTAACCCGCAGGATTACATTGAATACCAGCGCATGGAGCGTGCCGTATTCTTGCTGCGTACTACTAAGAAGAGTATTCGCGAGATAGGTAAAGAAGTAGGGTATAAAGATACCGCTTACTTCTGTCGCCGCTTTAAAATGATGTTTGGTATACCAGCCGGTAAGATGCGCCGCCGCGAATCAGCGACGAACATCTAAGGCTACGTTATACGAAGCAACAAGGGAAGAGACCTCGGCCAGAAAGCCGGGGTTTTTTTCTATGTGGTTTCCTATCACCACTACATCTGCACCAGCATCAAGTGCAGTTGCGGCTTTCTCTGTCGTGTTAATGCCTCCTCCAATTATCAAGGGAAGCTCTACAGCCTTGCGCACTGCTGCAATCATTTCAGCTGATACAGGTTGTTGGGCACCGCTGCCACCATCCATATAAATGTATTGCAGGCCAAGCATTTCTCCGGCCATCGCGGTACATGCTGCAATAGCAGGCTTATCATACGGAATAGGCATAGTGCCGCTCATATAGGAGGCAGTTGTCTGTTTCCCTGTATCTATAAGCATATAGCCCGTAGGATAAATTTGTAGCTTGCTTGCCTTCAACAATGGCGCTGAGACGACATGCTGGCCAATTAAGAAATCAGGGTTGCGGCCAGAAATTAAAGAAAGTAGCAGAATTCCGTCTGCCTTAGTATCAATGTGCTGGCTATTGCTCGGGAAAAGAATGACAGGGGTGTTACAATGATGTTTCAGGAGCTGAATTATACTTGCCTGATGTTGTGTGGTGACAAGGCTGCCCCCTACAAAGAAAAAGTCAACCGGGTGGGCTTGGCTGAGAGTAATTAGGTTCAGGCAGGAGGCCTCCGTCAGGTTGTCGGGGTCGAGCAGAACTGCGAAATGCTTCCTGCCTGTGATTTGGGGCTGTTGTTTTGTACGAGCGTTATAAAATGGCATCCTTCTCCGGAACGATATACTCAGTTGTCTCTATTTCTGTAACCTCTACTACAGGCTTAGCTGCAATATCGTCATTTTCAGAGACACTCTTTAAGTATTCATCCAGCTTTTTAGTAGCATACATCACTAATAGAGCCATTGCCTGCTGCTGCAGCATTTTACCAGTGCTTGATTGTAAAAAGCCTTTTGAGCTTTTTTTCGAATCTTTTGCGTGTTGTTTTTGCTCTAAGTCTTCAGTAGGCAGAAAGAAGTCGTCCTCCTCCTGGTGGTATATTACCGTTTTATCCTGGCTGGCAGAGGCGTTGGCAATATGCGTAACCGTCGTGTCATGTTTTTTATCTTTCTTATTCGCCTTGGCTTCTTTTATCTTCTTTTTCCCGCCTGAAAACATCCGTTTCACCAGCCATCCTGCTAGTAATACACCGCCTGCCACAGCTACCTTCTTGCCTATTTCCTGGCCTTGGGACTTTATCTGGTCCACGTCTCCCATCAAGGCGTTCTTATATTCCTCTTTCTGGCGCTCCAGAAACTCTCGTTCGTTATCAAACAAAGGGTTATTTAATTCGCTCATACGTGTTTCTCTCGTTTGTCAGATTTATAAATAGTGTTATCGAAAGCCTTGTCGGCCACGTTGTTGAAAACCTTTTTATCAAGCCCTATTACAAGTATAATTAAAATTATCAGGTAAAACAGTGCTACGATACCGAAGCCCCAGAAGTAGCTGTCAAGCAGGTCGTTTAGCAGCAGGCCCAAGAATATATTAAAGAAAATGAAAAACATGAACCCTACTAGCCCAAGTAAAACACCATGAATGGTACTTACAAAAACAGCTTTCAGCTTCTCCTGTATTTCCAGTCGTATAATATCTATGCGGGTATCAATGTACCCCATTGTATTCTCGATAATATTGTTGTTGCGTTCGCGGTTTCCGTTATCTTGTAAGGCCATAGTTTCGTTTAGCTTATTTTGATGCTTTTTTTGTATACGGGCGTAATCTTAAAAATATACATAAAGTATATGTGCATAAACTTGTCGTACGTAATTTTACTGGAAATTGTCCGGTTTAAGTTAAATTTTAGCTAATCTATTTTAGGATTGACACCTGTTTGGAGTATAATTATTACAACATATTAGGCATAAGCCCTACTGCCACGGCGCAGCAAATAAAGGCCGCTTACAAGCAACTTGCGTTAAAATATCATCCTGACAGAAACCCAGGCGATACACACGCAGAAGAAATGTTTAAGCTGGTGAATGCTGCCAACCAAACCCTATCAAACCCGGGTAAGCGAGCACTGTATGACATGCGCCTGCAATATCAGCGCGAGCAACAGCGTAGGGTGGTGTATTACCAGGCGCAGCACCAGGGCCAGCAGCAATATACTACCAGGCCCCCTGCAGGTGTATCAGAGCGTTACTACAAAACCAGGCATTCTACTAATCACCGCTTCTCACGCAAAGACTGGTACATAACCTTGGCTTTTGTGGGAGGGATTGTGATTTTTAGCCTTCTGCTAAAGTTTGTGATGGATCATGTGGCTGGCGAAGACAACTATAAAACAGCCATGGCTTATATCGCTGACGGAAAGTATGATAGTGCGCATACGCTGCTTAATGATGCTATAGACTTTATACCTGACCATGCAGGAGCATATGAGGCACGGGCAGGCATCGAGCTGGACGTGTATGAAAACTACAATTATGCGCTACGGGATCTGAATAGAAGCATAGCCTTGCAGGAGCATCCGCCAGCTCATTTATACTATATGCGGGGGCGCAGTTATCAGCAGTTGTCGCAGCATCAAAAAGCAGAACAAGACTTAACACAAGCACTTTCTTTAAACAAGCAATTGTGGCTGGCATACCTGAGGAGGGGAGAGGTGCGTCTCTTTTATCTGAAAAGATATGATGCTGCCATTACAGACCTAACGGAGTTTTTGAAGCATACTACAACCAATGAGCAAGCAGTGGAGGCACTTACTTATCGTGGCTTTGCCTATTATAAGAAAGGAGAAGGAGAAGCAGCTGAGCGGGATTATCGTGCTGCGCTTGCAAAAGATAAAGAGAATGGCAGGCTTTACTACTTATTGGGAAGAACTGAATTTGAGCTACAGCAGTCTGACTCTGCTTGCGCCCACTTTTACAAATCATACCAACTCGGCTACTCAGCCGCTTTAGCGGAGCTTCGTGGTCGTTGCCAGGAATAAACTAACATAAGCAGAGTAGAATATGCGCAGGCTTTGTCGCAGCTGAAAGTTTTTAAGGCTGCTAACGCTTTAGCTATGGCCTAATTATTACAGGTGATAGCAGGTTGATACAGGTCATGCTGCCATAAAGCATAGTTTATAGATTAGCCACAAAACCAGAGGGGCCTAAATAAAGTATGCAAGTGTAAATTGGCTGAGAAGGGGGGCAAACAAAAAACCCCCACGTTTTCACGTGAGGGTTAAGCTGGTGGTGATGATTGGAATCGAACCAACGACACAAGGATTTTCAGTCCTTTGCTCTACCAACTGAGCTACATCACCAGCTCTTGTTGTGCCCCTTTGTTGCGTAAGGGTATGCAAAAGTAGCAACTAACTTTTAAGGTGCAAACATTATCGATAAAAATATTTTAAAATATAGCGCTAAGGTACATTTTAGCCATAATTCTGCTATATTTAGGTACAAATTAGTATGTATAACGAATAATTTGCCGTGATAATAGGACTAGAGAACATCATCTTTTTAATTGTGGCTGCCATTGGTATAGGCCTTTTTGTGTGGCAGATCAGCAAAATCCGCAAGAACGTGCTCATGGGCCGGGATGTAGAGTTGGCTGATAATCCATCAGAGCGGATCAACAAAACATTATTAGTCGCCTTCGGGCAGCAGAAGATGTTTAAGCGCATGCTGCCTGCTGTGCTGCACTTGTTTGTGTACGTTGGGTTTTTAGTCATCAACATCGAGGTAATCGAGATCTTGATTGACGGCATCTTCGGCACACACCGTATTCTTGGCTTTGCCGGTATCTTGTATAGCGGCTTAATGGCTGTGAATGAGGTTTTGGCAGCACTTGTAATTGTAGCGTGTGCCATTTTCTTGTGGAGACGAAATGTAACTAAGGTGCCTCGTTTAGCCAACGGTGTGGAGATGCGCGCATGGCCGAAAATGGATGCCAATATTATCCTGATCATTGAAATTGTGCTGATGCTGGCGCTATTTGTTTTCAATATTTCAGATTTAAAACTGGCGCAGCTAAGAGGCGCGCATGTTGCCGGGGTTTACCCGATCAGCTCTTTGTTTGTGAATGCCTTGGGGAGCGATCCTGAAATGCTTCATATTATTGGCCGTGTAGGCTGGTGGTTTCATATTATCGGTATCCTGGCTTTTATGAATTACCTGCCAAGTTCTAAGCACTTCCATATTATCATGGCTTTCCCGAACGTGTACTACTCTAAGCTGCTGCCTAAGGGTAAATTCACTACCAACCCAGCCATTACGCACGAAATCAAGGCTATGCTGGATCCAAGCTATCAGCCACCTGCCCCAGAGGTAGATGCGGAGGGTAACCCTGTGATACAGCGCTTTGGTGCCAAAGACGTGGAGGACTTAACCTGGAAGCAGTTAATGGACTCCTATACTTGTACCGAGTGCGGTCGCTGTACTTCGGTATGCCCGGCCAACATTACTGGCAAGCTGCTTTCGCCACGTAAAATTGTAATGGACACCCGCGACAGAATGGAGGAGAAAGGAGAACACCCTGCTATCTTCGCTCCAAATCATTATAAAGAGCAAGGCGTGGAGCGTGTAGAAACAACGGAAGAGAAAACGCTGTTGCGAGGCTATATTACACCAGAAGAGCTGTGGGCTTGTACTACCTGCAATGCCTGCGTAGAAGCTTGCCCTGTTAATATAGATCAGCTGTCCACCATCATGGACCTGCGCCGCTTCCTGGTGCTGGAAGAGTCTGCCGCACCAGCTTCAGTTAATGCCATGTTCACTAACATCGAGAACAATGGTGCCCCATGGGCCTTCTCTCCTTCGGACCGCTTTAACTGGGCTGATGAACTGTATGTACCTAGTAAGAATTAAATTTTAGACACAAGACCTTAGACACAGGATATTAGACTACATATAGACAATCTTATGTCTAGCGTCTAGCATCTTGTGTCCATTTCAAAAACAGATGGAAGAAAATAAAAGATTAGTGAAAGTGCCAACCATGGCTGAAATGGCTGCCAATGGTGAAGAGCCGGAAATCTTATTTTGGGTAGGCTGTGCCGGTTCTTTCGACGACCGCTATAAAAGAGTAACACGCGCCTTTGTGCAGATACTGGAGCATGTGGGAATAAAGTATGCTGTGCTGGGCACCGAAGAGAGCTGCACAGGAGAGCCTGCCAAACGTGCGGGAAACGAGTTTCTGTTCCAGATGCAGGCCATCACTAACATAGAGGTGCTCAATGCCTACAACATCAAAAAAATTGTAACCGCTTGCCCGCACTGCTTTAATACGCTAAAGAACGAGTACCCTGATCTGGGTGGTAACTATGAAGTGATTCACCACTCCACATTCCTGCAGCAGTTAATTAACGAGGGAAAGGTGCACGTAAAAGGAGGCGAAAGCTTCAAGGGCAAGCGCATTACGTATCATGACTCCTGCTACCTGGGTAGAGCCAACGATATTTATGAAGCGCCACGCGATGTGCTGGCTGCTCTGGATGCTGACCTGGTGGAAATGAAGCGCGTGCGCGCCAATGGGCTTTGCTGTGGTGCCGGTGGCGCCCAGATGTTTAAAGAGCCGGAGCCAGGCAACAAAGACATCAACATCGAAAGAACAGAAGAGGCATTGGCTACTTTAGGAGCCGGCGAAGGCGTGATTGCCACAGCCTGCCCTTTTTGTATGGTAATGATGAACGATGGTGTTAAAAACAAGGAGCAGGAAGAAAGCGTAAGAGTTTTTGATATAGCTGAGCTTATTGCTCAGGCAGAAGGACTTAGCCGCTAGTAATATTACGTTAAATAAGCAGGAAACAGGCTGTTGTACCATACGTAAGCTAGATATACGGTACAACAGCCTGTTTTTGTAACAGCTAACACGCTATCAGATTAACCTAAAACATGTATATTCCGTTTAGCGAATTGCCGCCACAGGCGCGCCTTTGGGTTTATCAGGCCAGCCGCCCTTTCACAGAGGCAGAGCAGACTGAAATAAAACCACTTATGGAGCGTTTTGCTACCGACTGGAGTAGCCACGGCAAAGGCCTGCAGGCTTCTGCTGAGCTGCTGCACAACCGCTTCCTGGTGCTGGCAAATAATGAGGAAGCAACTGCAGCCAGCGGTTGTTCCATAGATAAGTCAGTGAGTTTCGTAAAGGAGCTGGAGCAGAAATTTGGAGTTTCTTTCTTTGATCGTACCCAGCTTGCTTTTCTAAAGGATGAGCAGGTGCAGTTGGTAAGCATGCAGGAGCTCAAAAGTAAGGTAGCAGCCGGTGAAATAGATCAGAATTCATTATACTTTGATACACTAATTAATAACTATGGAGAGCTGCAAAATGCGTGGCCAAAGCCTGCCGGCAGCAGTTGGCTCTCCAGGTATTTCTAACCTGTGTAAACATTAACCATACTTGTTCATGCGCTCTACGCTACAACCTAAGCCCTTGGCAAATCTACTGAAACAGGCAAGTATACTCTTGCTGCTCCTGTTCCTGCTCGGTGCCTGTGGTGCCGGTAAGTATTTGAGCAAAGGCGATAAGCGTTTTGGTGCGGAAGAGTATGAGCGTGCCATAGAGTACTACAAGCAGGCTCTAAGCAAAAGTGATAATATAGGTGAGGTGAACTATAAAATTGCCGAATCTTATCGCCTGTCTAACCGCATAGCCCAAGCCGAGCCACACTATAAAGCTGCACTGGATGCCAGTTACCGTAAGGAAGATGCCTATTACTACTATGCCCTGGCTCTAAAGGCTAACGGCAAGTATGAAGAAGCACTGCGCCAGATGCAGGACTATGTGCGTGTAGGCACAAGCTCGCAGCTAAAATCAATGGCAGCCCGTGAGTTAGAAAACCTGCAGCAGTTAGACGAAATTCTGGGCATGAACCAACGCTATAAGGTGGAAAATCTGGAGGCATTAAACACAGAGGCATCAGAATTTGCTCCTTATGTCTTAGATAATGAGCTTATATTTTCTTCTACGCGGGGCGCAGGCAAAGAGTACCTGGGCAATGGCGAGGGGTTTTTGGATGTATTTGCCATCACGCTCACAGACACCGCTGCTGAAATGGGCGGTGCCGCACGTAAGTATGAGGGCATAAATGTAGAAGGCCTGCATGATGCGCTGGCGACCTTTACTAACGAAGGCCGCACCATGGTGTTTGCCCGAGGTAACGAAGGCACCAAGAAAGGCCGCCAGAATGTGGATCTGTTTATCTCACAGCGCCGTGCAAGCGGCTGGTCAGAGCCGAAGCCGTTAAGTATAAATGATACTGAGGCCTGGGACTCTTCTCCTGCTTTTTCACCTGACGGCAAAACGTTATACTTCTCTTCCAGCCGCAGAGGCGGACTGGGAGGCATGGATATCTACAAATCAACCTTAGATGATAACGGCCGGTTCTCCAGACCAGAAAACCTTGGCCCGGAAATCAACACACCAGGTAATGAGACTTTTGTATCGGTAGGGCCTGATGGCACTGTATATGTGGCATCTGACGGCTTGCCCGGCTTAGGCAACCTTGATCTGTTTCGGATTCAGGATGGCAAACCTATCAACATGGGGCAGCCGGTAAACTCGCCTGGAGATGATTTTGGGATTTACTTTGTGAACGGCCAGTATGGCTTTTTCTCTTCTAACCGCGATGGCGGTAAGGGAGGAGATGACCTCTATCGCTTTGTGAAGAGTGCGCGTAAGCAGGTCGATTTCTTTGTGGATGGCACGCTGTTTCAGTTGCGTGACGGAGCCCGCCAGCGAACTGCCGTACCGAACCATACCATCATATTACAGGATGAAGCCGGAGTTAAGCTGCGCACCATCAGTACCGATGCCAGCGGCCAATTTACTTTTGCGTTAGATTCAGCTTCAACTTATTTCCTGGTTGCTGAGAAGCTCGGTTTCTTTACAGCCCGCCAGCAGATTACAACAAAAGGTAAAATGCCAGCGCAAAGTGAACTGACGCAGGAGGTGAATGAGGTGCGCCTTACGGCAACACTTGTCCTAAACCAGATTGTGAAAGAGAAAGCCATTGTACTGGAGAATATCTTCTACGACTTCGACAAAGCCAATATACGCCCGGATGCAGCGGTAGAGCTTAACAAACTGGTGCAGATACTAAAAGACAACCCGGGCATCTCCATTGAGCTAAGCTCACACACCGATGCGCGTGGTAGCGATGTTTACAACCAAGACCTGTCGCAGCGCCGTGCTGAGTCTGCTGTAGCCTATATTATTTCCCAAGGGATAGATCGCTCGCGCATTACAGCCAGAGGTTATGGTGAGAGCCGACCAGTTGTCAGAAATGCTAAAACCGAGGCAGAACACCAGCGTAACCGACGCACAGAATTTAAAGTGGTGCGTATACAAGAGTAATCAGTGTAGCGCTAAAATAAAAATAGCCGCATAAGTATAAATCTTATGCGGCTATTTTTGTCTGAATCAGGATTTATAAGATTATTAGGATTAGCAGCTCGTGCACATTTTAAATTTCGGGCCTCACTGTAGAAGCTTTTGTGCTAGAGAAATGCAAAAGGTGATCATCGCGTTCATTCTGGGCATTTTAAAATACTGTAAATCCTGATTCAGATAATCATTTTCCAAACGTATACTTCAACCCCAGCCCAACCGAGTTCATGCTAGAGTAGCCCCGATATTGAAAAGTGCCGGTGCTAAGGCCAAGTAAAGTATGGCGGTAGTCCAGCGATACAGAAAGGGGAAGCTTACGGAAGGTATATTCTATGCCTACTGAGCCTAACACTACAGCACCCATTTCCAGGTCCTGCTTCTCATAAAGCCTGTTACGGGTAGTGCCTACAGCGCCAATCCCTATACCAGCGTATGGCCGCAGACGGCTGGTGCTAAGTAGCTGTGGCTGCCAGATATAATGCAAGGATGCTTGATACGTATCTCTATAACTTAGCTGGCCTACCTGTAGCTCTAATGCAGTTTCTGGTTTTATAAAGTGCTTGAGCCTAAGATCTGAGTGTGTACCAGACGAGCCCCCAAATGAAGTCCGGAAGCCTATGGCTGTCTTATAAGGAGCAACCGCCTGCGGTGTAGAGGCTGGAGTTTCTTGTGCCAGTACTGGTAAGGCAAAAAGAGTCATGGCACCCAGCAAAGGGAGCAATAGTTTGTTTGTCATAGCGATATTAGTGTTTGGTTATACTTCTATATAGCTGATCCACTTATAAATGATATGGTTGCAAGTGTGCGTATAGGAAAAGTAAAACAACAATAACTTAGTTGAAACCTCTTGTAGCAGGTAAACCACTTCAGGTAAAAGCTTAAAAGGGAGTAGTGAAGTACAAGATTGGTTTTTTATGGAGGAATAAATAGCCTCTGCTGTCGCTAATGCCATTCCCTTTCTTAAATTTGTAGGCAAATCATCCAGAACTATGGAAAATAGATATTTGCGCCGCGGCGTATCCGCTTCCAAAGAAGATGTGCACAACGCCATCAAGAACATCGATAAAGGGCTCTTCCCAAAAGCATTCTGCAAAATCATACCTGATATACTTACTGGCGACGAAGACTACTGCGCCATTATGCATGCTGATGGCGCTGGCACCAAGTCATCGCTGGCGTATATGTACTGGAAAGAAACCGGCGACCTGAGCGTATGGAAAGGCATAGCACAGGATGCGGTGGTAATGAATACAGATGATTTGCTGTGCGTAGGTGCTACCGATAATATCCTGCTTTCCTCTACCATCGGCCGTAACAAGAATCTGATTCCAGGCGAGGTGATTGCCGCCATCATTAACGGGACCGAAGAGGTGCTGCAGATGCTGCGTGACAACGGCATGGGCATTTATAGCACTGGCGGCGAAACGGCTGATGTGGGTGACTTGGTACGCACCATCATCGTAGACAGTACTGTAACGGCACGTATGCGTCGCGATGCGGTAATATCAAACCATACGATACAACCGGGTGATGTAATTGTTGGCTTTGCCTCTTCAGGGCAAGCTACCTACGAAACGGAGTACAACGGCGGTATGGGCAGCAACGGCCTTACTTCGGCTCGCCACGACGTATTCCATAAATACCTGGCAGCCTCTTACCCGGAAAGCTATGACCACGAAGTGCCAGGCGACCTGATTTACTCCGGCTCTTGCCGTCTCACTGACATAGACAAGGAAACCGGTCTGGAGATAGGTAAACTGGTGCTGTCACCAACCCGTACTTATGCGCCTATTGTAAAAGCGATTTTAGAGGAACACCGCCAGCACATCCACGGGATGGTGCATTGCAGTGGAGGGGCACAAACAAAGGTGCTACACTTTACCGACAAAGTGCATATCATCAAAGACAAGCTGTTTCCGGTGCCACCGCTGTTCCGCATTATTCAGGAGCAAAGCCAAACCGATTGGAAAGAGATGTACAAAGTCTTTAACATGGGCCATCGCCTGGAGATCTACCTGCCAGAGGAGCATGCGCAGGAGCTGATTGAAATTTCTAATTCATTTGGCGTAGAGGCTCAAATCATAGGCAAAGTGAAGAAAAGCGACAAAAACGAACTCACCATCCGCAGCGATAAAGGCGAGTTTTATTACGAAGGCTAAGACAGGTTATACTTATACTTTCAAGAGCGCCACAGGTACAGCACCTGTGGCGCTTTTTTTTGTGGGTTATGTTGCAAATCTTTTAGGTAAAAACTGAGAGAAGCTCAAAGCCCCACAGAGTATCTGTGGAGCTCACCCCCTCAAACAACCCAAACTGGCACAATAATTGGCTTAGCTGAAGTATAAGCAAAAACCTATACTTCAGATGAAAAAGTATCTACTCCCGTTCCTGCTTGTTTTACTGGTTTTGCCAGTCATGGCGCAAGCTTCTATACTAACCTTCATCGCCGAGCGTGGCGAGTTCTTTCAAGTAGAGGTAGATGGGCAAACCATTAACCGAACTGCCTCAAACTATGTGCGTGTTAACCATGTGCGGCCGGGGAAGCATTATGTAGAGCTGCGCGTGAGAGGTCGCCATGGTGTCTACAAGATGGGGCAGAAGGTGTTTGTGCCGGACGGAGTAGAGGCAAACTATGGCGTACGTACCCGTGGCCGAAGCGGGCAAGCTTATCTGCAACTGATAAGTGAGGTGCCTTTGGCTCCTCCGGTAGTAGTAGTGCCACCCCTGCCACGCTACCCGGATTACCGCCGCTATGACGATAGGTATGATCCTGTGCCTCCAAAGTATGAAGATAACTACTACGGTAGTTGCCGAAACCTGCTAAGCTCCCGTGAGCTGGATAGGCTAATGGAAACCATCCGCAGCCGCGACTTTGAGAGCACCAAGTTGAGCATTGCCCGTGACGCTATCCGTAACAGCAGCCTTATGGCTGAAGATCTGAAACGCCTATTGCAACAGTTTGAGTATGAAAGCACCAAGGTAGAGTTTGCCAGGTATGCCTACGAGTATGTGTGTGATAAAGAACACTTCTATTACATCTATGATATTTTCCGGTTTGATAGTAGTGTGCGGGAGCTGGAGGAGTATACTTCCCGAAGAAGATAAGGTAAAGTTTAGCTACCACAGAAGCGGAGTGGTTTTTGCCTAAACCACTCTTTTTGCTGTAAACACTGAGGCCAATTACCTTCATGATGAGGAGCTGCGGCTGTGTACTCTAACGGCTCTTATACATTGCTACAAAAGCAAAAAGCCGCTTTAGAACTAAATCTAAAGCGGCTTTTTGATGGTGAGTAACTTTGAAATATTCACTCATTCAAAATCCAGTTTTCAAAATTACCTCAGCCTATCTACAGATCGTACTAAGTCCTCATCACGCTTAATGAAGCGATTAGCCAAGGCATTCAGTAAAAGCGCCAGGCCAGGCATAAAAAAGCCAGCCTCATAATTACCGTTATCGGTGCCGCTCACAAGCTCAGCGCCCACATAAATAGCGTAATAGAAGGAGGTGCCAAGCAGTGCAGCCAGCACCAGCGTATTTAAAAGACCCATTTTCATCTGGTTCAGGCGGCTTTTATACTGGAATATTTCATACACCGCAATAACAGCGGCAGCGATAGCCAGCATACCAATGGCAATAGTACCCTGCTGCGGTACAGTACCGGCTGTAGTAGGATCACCCTGCTCATTCAGGAAGTATGATTTTAGGTTCCAGGCAGTTAGTACTACTGTTTCGCCAGTAGTGGGATCTGTATTAGACCACAGCGGCAAAAACAGCATGCATATCATCGCGATAGCGAGCAAAGCCAGAAATACGGTTTGAATTCTTTGTATCATAGTATGGTTAATTTAACTTGCAATAAGATGCAAAATTAGACAAAGACCTGTAAAACTAAAATTTAGATGCATACTGCTTATATAGTTGATATACTTAGAACGCCGGTAGGTAAATTTGGGGGCACGCTCAGTAGTGTTCGCCCGGATGATATGGCCGCGCTGGTGCTGCGTGAAATCGTTACCCGTAACCCAAACCTGGACCCTGCATTAATAGAAGATGTGGTGATGGGAGCGGCAAACCAGGCAGGTGAAGATAACCGCAACGTAGCCCGTATGGCGCTTTTGCTGGCAGGCTTGCCACAGGAAATAGGCGGTGTTACCGTCAACAGGCTTTGTGCGTCTGGCTTGCAGTCTATCATGGATGCGTCTCGTGCTATAACGTGTGGCGACGGTGAAGTATACCTGGCCGGTGGTGTGGAAAGTATGACCCGTGCTCCCTTTGTGATGGGCAAGTCAGAAACAGCTTATGGCCGTACGGCAGAAATATACGATACCACGATTGGCTGGCGCTTTATCAACGATAAGCTGTCTAAGCTGCATTACCCTTTTGGTATGGGTGAGACGGCTGAGAATGTGGCAGAGCGTTACGGTATTTCACGTGAAACTCAGGATGAGTTTGCACATAGCTCCCAGGTAAAGTATAAAGAGGCGGCGGAGCAAGGTAAGTTCAGAGACGAGATCATTCCGGTGGCGATACCACAGCGCAAAGGCGATGATATCATTTTCGATACAGACGAGCATCCGCGTTTATCAACAGTAGAAAAATTAAACTCGCTCAGTCCCGCTTTCAAAAAAGGTGGCTCGGTTACGGCAGGAAACTCATCAGGTATAAACGATGGTGCTGCGGTGACTATCATCGTGAGCGAAGAGGTGCTGAAGCGCTATAACCTGACGCCGATGGCGCGCGTGGTTTCTGCGGCTGTGGCAGGTGTAGACCCGGCCTACATGGGTATTGGTCCGGTACCAGCTACTCAAAAAGCCTTGAAGCGTGCCGGGCTAAGTATAAACGACATTGATCTGATAGAATTAAATGAGGCTTTTGCCTCGCAGGCGGTAGCATGTATGCGTGAGCTGGAGCTGGACCCAGCCAAAGTAAACGTAAACGGCGGTTCTATTGCCATTGGCCACCCACTTGGGGCAAGTGGCACCCGCATATCCGCTACTTTGCTGCACGAAATGAAGCGCCAAGCCAGCGCAAAGTATGGCTTAGCTACTATGTGTGTGGGAGTAGGCCAGGGCGCAGCCGTAATCTACGAGAAAATATAACCAATGACCTCGCAACTCCTGCGAGCGTCTGAGACAAGTATAAAAAGCGGCTGTCCCTTACTGGGGCAGCCGCTTTCATTTTATCACCGCGAGAGTTGATTATCCTGTGTCTTTTATCTCAAAATCATACCTTTGCTTTATGCGGTATTTTTTAGAGATAGCTTACGACGGAACCAGATTTCATGGATGGCAGGTGCAGCCTAATGCTCTAACGGTGCAGGAGGTATTAGAAGATTGCTTGAGCAAGGTGCTGCGCGAGAAGATCAACACCACAGGCAGTGGCCGCACAGATACGGGTGTGCATGCCAGCCAGCAGTTTGTGCACTTTGATTCAGAGCAGCAGCTGGACCCGCAGCACATCGTGTTCCGCCTCAACCGCATTCTTCCGGATGCTATCTCTGTAAGAAATTTATACTTAGTGCCCAACGAGGCGCACGCCCGTTTTGATGCCTTTGCCCGCACCTATCATTATCACATCACGCTGCATAAAAATCCATTTAAACGTTACTATGCCTGGTACCACAGCCGTGAGCTGAATGTAGAAAAGATGAATGAGGCGGCAGCTATACTGCTTAAGTACGAGGATTTTACTACCTTCAGCAAAGTAAAAGGCGATACCAAGCACTACCGCTGCGAGATGTATGAGGCTGTGTGGCAGCAGGAAGGAGAGGAGCTGGTATTCGCTATCCGGGCAAACAGGTTTTTGAGAGGCATGGTGCGGCTGATTGTGGGTACGCTGGTGGATGTTGGGAAAGGAAAGCTGACGGTG
Source organism: Pontibacter rugosus (assembly GCF_042678745.1). NCBI lineage: Bacteria > Pseudomonadati > Bacteroidota > Cytophagia > Cytophagales > Hymenobacteraceae > Pontibacter > Pontibacter rugosus. Next base: position 15,222 of record NZ_JBHTLD010000105.1, read on the forward strand.
CAGGAGTTTGAGCAGGTGGTGGCAAGCCAAAATAGAAGTAAATCGAGCGGAGCGGCTCCTTCAGAGGGTTTATACCTGGCGAGGGTCGAGTATCCGCCTCATATTATAGCGCGATCAACCTAACCTAAAAACTAATCATACTTATGCAACTTGAAGAAGACCATCTGGGGCCGCACTTAAACGGTAAACACCTGCGGCCAGAAAGTTTAATGATGAGCTATGGGTACAACCCTGAATGGTCAGAGATGGCTGTGAAAGCTCCTATCTATCAAACCTCCACCTTTGTCTTTAAAAACGCGGAAGAAGGCAAGGCTTTTTTTGAACTGGCATACGGCCTGCGCGAAAAGAACGATGAAGAGCAGCTGGGGCTCATCTACAGTCGCCTCAACAATCCTGATCTGGAGATACTGGAGAACCGCCTCCGCTTCTGGGACGGAGCCGAAGACGCAGCCGTTTTCGCCAGCGGTATGGCCGCCATCAGCACCACACTTCTTGCCCTCCTCAAACCCGGCGACGTTATCCTGCACAGCGAGCCCATCTATGGCGGCTCTGACTACTACATCAAAAACATCCTGCCTAAATTCGGTATTCAAAGTATAGGCTTTCAGGCTTGTGCCACCACCGAAGAAGTAGCGCAGCTGCTTGAAGCATCTGGCGTAGCTGATAAACTGGCTATGATTTATCTTGAAACACCCGCTAACCCTACCAACCACCTGGTGGATATCGAAGAATGCGTGGCGCTGGCTAGAAAGCATTCTACGGCAGAAAAGAAAGTAGTAGTTGCCGTAGATAACACCTTCCTGGGGCCAGTATTCTCTCACCCGCTCAAGCATGGTGCGGACCTGGTGCTATACTCAGCCACAAAGTATATCGGTGGTCACTCCGACCTAATTGCTGGTGCCTGTGCCGGTTCTGCCGCCTTGATGAAGGCGGTGAAAGGTATGCGAACCTTTGCAGGCTCCATGGCTAGCCCCTGGACCGGCTGGATGCTGATGCGAAGCTTGGAGACATTGAAAATACGCATGGAAGCGCAGGCTCGTGGCGCGGAAGTAGTAGCAGCTTACCTGAAGCAACACCCGAAAGTTGAGAAAATCTACTACCTAGGTGATTTGCAGGACAACCCAAGGCAACAGGCTATTTACAACAAACAATGCACTGCTGCGGGCTCCATGATTTCTTTTGACTTAAAAGGCGGTGAGAAAGAAGCTTTCATGTTCCTGAACAGCCTGAAGCTAATCAAACTGGCGGTCAGCTTAGGTGGTACTGAATCATTGGCCGAGCACCCAGCCTCTATGACGCACTCTGATATCTGCCTCGCCGACCGAGCCAAAATGGGCATCGGGGAAGGTATGGTACGCATCTCAGTAGGCGTAGAGCACCCGGAAGATATCATCTCTGATATTGAGCAAGCCCTGGCTAAAGTAGCGGTAGCCGCAGCAGCTGAAGCATAAAGTATAAGTATGAAAGTATAGAAAGGCTGGGGCTACGTATAGCTCCAGCCTTTTTTGTTGTAGATGGGTTGCGCTAGTGTTCTTAAAGTTGCTGTTACTCAATTAAACCCACCCCTGCCCCTCCCGAGAGGGGAGTTTGCGGTTATAGCTACTTTATAAGTATAAGTTGCATCGCTAAGAGGCTGTTTTGATTTAGTTGAGTAAAAAAGCAGGTGTCGGTTGTTGGGTAATAAAAGTTTACAGACTTATGACTTACCCAAGCGATTTAACCGACACCCAATGGCAATGTATAGAAAAAGTACTGGAAGATGAAATGCTTGCAAGAAAGCGCGCGTGG
>NZ_JBHTLD010000106.1:0-16837 GCF_042678745.1 Pontibacter rugosus
ATAGCTGTTTCAACACAGCTTTAAATTTTTGCATCTAAAAGCACAATTCACAAAATGAACATACGAATTGTATCCAAAAATATTTTGGAATAACTATATTAGAGGTTTCAAAGAGTAGCTTCTAGCGCTTCAATAAATTTTTTGCACCACTACATATGAAAACATCTGGCTCAGCCCTATTTAATGGCTCCGCAAACGAAAATCTTTTTGGCGTATCTGCCAACGTAACAGCAGCCTTACACAATGCCTTACCGCACATCTACAGTTATCCTAATCCTGATGCGGCACTACTACGAGAAGCCATCGCTGCTCACCTGCAGGTGCTTCCGGAAGAAGTAATAGTAGGTAGCGGATCTGCTGAATTAATTTCGCTTCTTGTCCGTGCCTTTTGCCAGCCTTTTGAGGCAAGTAATGTGGTGTCGGTATCGCCAACTTACCCGCTATACCAGATGGAAGCCGACGCTCTGGGTGTAGCTTTCTTGCCTGCTCCACTAAACAGCAAGTATGAGTATGATTTGCCCAGCATTTTGCGCCAGGTAAATAAAGCCACTCGTATGCTGTTTCTGTCTAACCCCAACAACCCTACAGGAGGTTACTTAAATCAGGCTCAACTAGAATGGCTACTGCAGGAAGTACCACAGCATGTGCTACTGGTTATAGATGAGGCCTACCTGGAGTACGTTACCGCAGCTAATTACGCGAACGCTTTGCCCTACCTGGAGCAACGCGAAAACCTGGTTGTGCTGCGTACTTTTTCTAAAGCCTACGGTTTGGCATCGTTGCGCGTGGGGTACATGGTGGCAAAGCAGCAGGTGCTGCAAAAGGTAATGCGCGTAAAACAGCCGTTTAATGTAAATCAACTGGCACAGGTAGCTGCACAGGCAGCCCTTACAGATCAGGAGCATCTGCACTATACTTTGGAGCAAACACAGATAGGCAAGGCACACCTGCAACAGCTGCTGCAACAGGAGGGTGTGCAGTGGTGGCCATCAGAGGGTAACTTTCTTTTTGTAGATGCCGGCGTACCTGTTCAACAACTAGCGGAGCCTCTGCTGGATAGCGGAATTCAAGTGCGCTTTACTGAAAGCAGATTTAACTTTAGAATTACAGTAGGCACACCAGCGCATCAGCACCACCTGCAAGAGCAGCTACATGCTATTTTATCTCCAGAAAGCATCTGGCAAAACAGAGTTCTCGCCCAAATACTGAAAACAGGTTATGCCTTAGCTGCCACGAGCGATGTGTTTCAGGCGTTAGCCCAGGTTTCTGTACTTGCCGAAACTGCAAATAACATTGGTAGCGCAGCAGAGCGTATAGCCCTGGCCTTTGCACGCGCATTTAGCAGCTGCCTCGGCTCTGAGGGCAATGAACACACAGGCAATCTTTATAGTAGCACATTTGGAGAAACAGACATGATCTCTGCCTTCAATGTGCTGGTAAAGTCTACGCCTTTGGTCACTTTCGGCCACTTTTTCGGCAATTTTGCTATTAATGAGGCTACCGCACAGGCAGAAGAAATCCATATACTGGACCTGGGAATCGGTGGCGGCTTGCAGTGGCTGCACCTGTTGGATATACTAGCTTCCCGCCCTGGCAAAGCACCTAAAATTCGCATTACTGGTGTGGATATACCCTCGGCTTCTGGTGCCCCTGATAGCAAATTGGTTAAGACCGGGAAAATGCTGCAGCAGCATGCAGAGAAGCTACAGCTTAAATTCAGCTATACTGCCATTGCCCAGAAGCTGGAGGATGTAAACCTGCAACGGATTTATACAGCACCAGAAGAAGTTTTAGTAGTGAATTCTGCTTTTACGCTACATCACCTGCCAGACCAGCTTCTAGGCGCAGTAGATTACCGGGATAAGGTGTTACAGCAAATCAAGGCGCTGCAGCCTGCCATACTTACTTTAACAGAACCAGACTCAGAACATAATAAGCTCCGCTTCCTCCCTCGCCTGCGTGAGTCGCTGCGCCATTATTATACTGTTTTTGATGCGCTGGATACCTTGCTTCCACGCCTGATGCCAGAGCGCCAGATAATAGAGCAGGAGTTTTTTGGCCGCGAAATCATAAACGTTATTTCTTGTGAAGAACGACAGCGTGTAGAACGCCACGAGCGACATGAGGCCTGGATGCACCGCCTCATGCGCAATGGCTTTGCTCCTGCACCAGTCTCAGATGCTGCAGAAGAAATAAAGCAGAGCCTGAAGCTGCATGAGAACTTTACCATACTACCTAACGGAGCCGGAAACACCTTGTGCTGGAAAGGAACTCCAGTTGTTGCCGCTACGGCGTGGGTATAGTAAACAGCAAAAGAAGTGTGAGGAACACTGCTCTTCATTTGATATAAAAGCAGAAAGAGACGCTACCTTAGCGTCTCTTTCTGCTTTTCTGATGCAAAACTATACGTGGAGCAGGTTTATACGTCCGCAAGTTGAAACCTTGCCTCTTTTGTACCACAAGATGAAAACTTGCGGCATGTATAGGGCGTGAGCTATAGTCTTACTATAACCCTAGCTTTCTGAGGACCAGCAGGCACAGCGCAACAGAACCTGTAACATGAATGTCTCCGTTCATCAGCATCTTCTCCACTTCGTGTAGCGGAATTTTCAAAATCTCAATATTCTCTGTTTCGTCCAGGTCCTGCGCTGCCACCTGCTTTACGTTCTTGGCAAAATAGTAGTAGATCTTATTTGTATCTTTGGTAGGATTGTCGATGGCTTCCAGCACCAACTCTATGTTATCAGAAGTATAGCCTGTTTCTTCCAGCAACTCGCGCTTGGCAGCCTCCAAAGGGTCGTCTTCCCCTTCGTCTATTACACCACCTGGCAGTTCTATAAAAATACCTCCAGCGGCATGCTTATACTGGCGTACAAAAATAACGTGGTTATCTTCAGTTAGCGGAAACGTTAAAGCCACGTTCGGGCGTACGCTCACATAGTAATCATCAAGCGTATGGCCATTTGGCAGTTCCACTTCGTCGCGGCGCAGCTTGTACCATTTCTCATCAAACACCATTTCAGATTTCAGAATCTTCCAGGGCTGTGGGGAGTTATTATCTTTAGACATGTGTGCAAGTTATACTTTATCAGCGTGAAAAGAGCCACGCAGGTGCATGGCTCTTTTTTTAAGCAATTGATATGTTAGTTTAAATGTGATTATACTTCGTCTGGAACAGAGAAAGTGCTTATTCATGATTTCTGCCCTTCCATATAGCTGTTCTTCTCAGCTACTTTCTGCTTCACAGCCTCCTGCCAATCCTGCCCGGTAGCTGATAGGTATTCAGAATTATTCCATTGCTGGTTCTGCTTCAGTTGCTCATCTACTTCCAGCAAGTATAGCTCGTGGCCTGGCCTTGCTTTTAACCTGAACCCGCAGGAGCGCATCATGGCTTCGATAGCGGAATGGTTCGGAGCCCACCAGTTGGTCAGGTCGCCAGCCATTTTCTTTTCAATGAAAGCCATTTTTGGCCATCCTTCCTCGAGCATGCGCTCGCGGTCGTTTATGCCGAAATCATCAGGTGTTTCGGTTGCCTGATCGCCGGGCATGCTTAAGGTTTGGAACACCATTTGGCCGCGGCATTTCTGCGACAAAATATCGAGCGAGAGCAGCGGGTAGCGCAGGTGGTAAAGCACGCCCATGTACCAGATCAGGTCGAACTGGCGGTCGAGGCGCGCTACATCGTATACCTGCATCTGCTGCAGTTTAATCTTATCCTCCAGGCCAAACTGCTTAGCTGCCCATTCTGCCTGGCGCAGGTAATGCGGATCTACATCGATACCCAATACATTGGCTCCGCGCTTCGCTAATTCTATACTATAAAACCCGGCATTGCAGCCAATATCCAGCACGTTTTTACCAGTGAGATCAGCGGGGATATGTGACTCCAGTTCTTTCCACTTGAAATTCGGAAAATCACCCAGAAAGTGATTTGGAGCTGTTTGCTCTCCGTTTGGCAAGTGTAAGTTATGGAACCAAGGACCTAACTGCTCTATCTCCTGCTGCATATCTAATTTTGAATGAGTGATTGTGTGAATAAGTGAATTACTAACTTTTGAATAACTGAATGTTTAGACGAAGGACCCAGTATAAAGGTTAGATGCTCTTATAGAAGCTGATTAAGTATAATTACTTTATACCTGCAAAACATGCCGCAAGTTTAGCGACAGCGCAACTTGTGGCTATACCTGATGCCAGTTTGCAACTGGCACAGCTTCTATACTTTCGCCAGTTACAAACTGGCTATCATAGCTTACCACCAGTTACCGCTGCGCTCAAACTGGCGGTATAAAAAGTCCTCCCAGGCTTAGCTGTTTTTGTTAGCTATAACCTGGGAGGACAAGTATAAATTATTCCCTACGCCACCGACATGAGCTCTTCGGCATAGCTTACCAGCTCCTGTGCACGGTGTGCGGCCGTATGATGGTTCATCACTTTCCTACGCGCCCGCTCGCCTATCAGCTTGCGCTCAGACCGGCAAATGCCCCGCAGGTAATGCAGTGTATCTTTTGCGGAACGAGCAACCAGTATCTCGGTGTCAAAATCAAAGAAAGAGTCTAATCCTTCCCAATAATCAGAGATGATGGGTGTCGCGCAGGCAGCCGCCTCAAACAGACGCACACTTGGCGCATAGCCAGACGTGATCATGTCGGCACGCGTGATGTTCTGCGTAAAACGCTGGCTGTTGTAAAACTTGCGATGCTCTGATGGCGGCAAATGATGTATGTGCTGTGTGTTGGCCGGCCATTTTATACTTTCAGGGTACTGCGGACCAGCTACTACAAACCGTCCTTCCGGCCATTCGCGCGCGGCATCCAGCATCAGCTTCTCCAGCGGTGGCTGCCGATCGTCGGAATAGGTGCCGAGGTAGCCAAGGTCCCACTTGCATTCCATCATCTCCGGGTAGTATAGCTCCGGATCGACAGAGCAATACAGCGGACGCGCCATAGGTGAGCCATACTTTTGCTCCAGCAGGTTTAGCGTCGGGCCTCCGGTAAACGACAAGTATAAATCATACTTCGGAATCAGGTCCAGCGACAGGTACTCAAAATCGCCGCGCTCCAGCTTAGCCAGTGTTACCGGTGTATCAATGTCGTAGAAGGCTTTAATGCCTTGTGCTGTTTTTACCACCCACTCGCCAACTGGCACACCTTCCGGCACATAAGAGCCCACTATCACCATGTCTGCCTCGCGCACCTGCTCGGTGAAGCGCTGCTCGAGATCATCTATTGAAGTATAAAGCTCCGTCTGGCAGTATTCCGGATTCGGTAAATCCCGTTGGCTGGCATACCACGGCACGTCGCGCTCCAGAAAAAGTACTTCGTGGCCCTGGTTGTTCAGTTCCCTTACTAAACCTCTAAAAGTGGTGGCGTGGCCATTGCCCCAGCTTGATGTAATCGATAATCCCAGAATTACGATGTTCATGCCAATGCTTCGTTTGTTTGTTTCACTTTTGCATACAGCAGTTTCTCCAGCTGCTCTGCACGGTGTTTATACGTGTGTGCAGCTAAAACTTTTCTGTAGGCAGCTTCTCCTATGGCTTTCGCCTTTTCCTCCGTCAAATCAGCCATAATGGCGGCTACTTCGGCTCCGTCTTTGGCTACTAAAATCTCCACATTTGGCTCGAAGAAGAAATCAATTCCTTCCCAATAGTCCGTGATGATGCAGGCACCTGCACCGGCTGCCTCAAACACCCGTGTAGCTGGCGAGAAACCGTAGCGGGCCATACTTTCACGGCTGATGTTGAGTACGGCTTTCGGTGTGCAGTTAAAGGCGTTGTGGTCCTTTGTATAAACGTGTCCGATATACTTCACGTTGTCGGTCATCTGCTTGTCGCCCCAGCCGCTGCCGCCAATCATGAAGGTCTTGTTTAGCTCCAGTGCGGCCGGTTTCAAAAAGAACTCATCTACGCGGGCTTCACGGTCTGGCAATCGATTGCCCAAAAAGGCTAAATCGCAATCAAAGCGAGCATCTGGTTCTACAGGGAAGTGCGTGGCTGTGTCTAACGCGTTATAGATCGGAATGCACTTTTTAGCTCCCAATGCTTCGTAAGCATTCACTACCGGATCGCCGCCACCGTAGGTTAGTACCATGTCGTATTGCGGTATGAGTTGTAGGAACTGGTCATTCGGATCGTTGTGCACACGGTCTAGTGTAGCAGGCGCATCCACATCCCAAAACACCACCAGGCGCTCATCTGTCTGAAGCTTCAGCACTTCACGCTCCAGCAGTTCATCAAACACACCTACCCCACTGGCTTTTACCACCATGTCGGCTTCGGCGGCCTGTTCCAGGCATTTGTAAGCAGCCGCTTCGGTCGCTTCATACACCACTACTTTAGCCCAGTCCGGGTCGTCCATGTCGCGGTTTTCCTGGCGCTGGTAAGCATCCGGCTCATAGAATGTTACTTCGTGGCCACGCTCGCTCAAGGCTCTAATAATACCTCTGTAGTAGGTAGCGGCACCGTTCCAATAAGCAGATACCAGGCTGGAGCCGAAAAAAGCGATTTTAAGTTTCTTATTCTTCATTTAGTACTTGCTCTTTTGGGGTGAGATATATTTTGGAAGTAGCAATGCCCAACTCCTCACATACTTTCTCCAGTTCATTTACACGGTGGGCACAGGTATGGCGACGTTTGATGGTAGCTAAACCATGGTCGGCCACTTCTTTTGCTTTGAAATGATTGTTCAGGATGGTTTTTAGCTGCTCTTTCATCTCTTCGCCGCTGCGGGCAACCAGGAAGTCCTCTCCCGGTGTGAAGAGATTTTCAGCATCATCCCAAGGTGATGAAATAAGCGGAATACCACAGGCCAACGCTTCAAACGGACGGATGGTTGGGATGCCCGGCAGCGCCTCTACATACGGTCTGCGCGGCACATGCACGGTTACTTTATACTTGGCAAACTCTTCTGCTGCTTTATAGTTCGGCAGCCATCCGCCATACTCGATACCTGCATCAGCAAGCGACTTACGTGCATGCTCCGGATAGCGGACACCATAGATTTTAGCTTTCAGGCCCAGCTCTTTCACCGGGTTTATCAGGAATTCGTGCAGCTCTGCCGTACGCTCTTCATCGCCCCAGTTGCCAACCCAGATCAGGTCACCTTCAAAGTCTTTGCGCTCGTGTGGGTAGAATACAGAGGTGTCAGCAGCTTCATGCCACGTCCAGGCTTTTTCTGTCCAGCCCTCCTGCAAGTATAAATCACGGATCTTCTGCCCAAAGGCTAGAACACCGTCGTAGTGCGTGAGGTCATACTTGGCCATACTTTCGCGCTCTGTTACGGCACGGTGGTGGGTATCGTGGAACAGCAGTTTATACTTGCCGCCGTTGGCCCTGTGCTCCCCAACACGCTTTACCAGCTCATGCTCGCTCCACTCGTGCACCAGCACCAGGTCAGCATTTTGCAGCACAGCGTCCAAATCTATACTTTCTAAAGTATAGAAGTTAGTCCTGATGTTAGGATAGTATGTCTTTAGCTCTTCCAGCTTTTCTTTTCCGTAGCCTTCTATCAGATTTTGCAGGCTCCAGCCGTTCTCCGGCTCATATACCTGCACCTGATGCCCCCGCTCCTCTAGCTCCCGTACCACACCACGCAGAAAATGCGCATTGCCATGGTTCCAGTCTGAAAGTATAGAGTGGTAGAAAAGGGTGATGTTCATAGTTGAATTTTGAATGTGTGATTGAGTGAATGTGTGAATTAGTTTTGAATGAGTGGATGAGTGATTGAGTGAATCCAATTTTGAATAATTGAATTCTGAATAACTGACTCCTTTTTGTCATCCTGAAAGGATCTTGTAGGCAAGCCGCAAAGGCTATCGCGCTCCGCAACCAAGATCTTTCCAAGATGACAAAAGGGAGAAGAACAAGTATAAAATTCGCTCATTCACTCAACCACTCATTCAAAATTATACCGCAACCGCTTGCTTCAGCAGCTGACGGTAAATATGGTCGTAGTCCTGGCCCATTGGATCGGCGGTGTAGCCGTGGGAGCGCTTAATGGCACGCATCGCCATGATGTTGCGGGCAAACTCGTCTTCGATCAGGTCGTTGAGGGTATCGCGCAGCTCATCGGCATTGTTGGGATCTACATATTTGGCGGCATTCCCCCATATTTCGGCCTGGCTATCTGTTTTGCCTACCACCAGTGCACAACCAGACATGGCTGCTTCCAAAATGGTTAAACCGAATGGCTCATACTTGGCTGGCAAGGCATAGATAGAGGCTCTGGAAAGAAAGTCAGACACTTCTCTTTCAGATAATTGCCCCAGGAAGTGCACGTTCTCCAGTTCAACTTCTTTTCCAGTGGCAGGGTGTTTGGCATCTCCGGCTATGTATACCGGCCATTGCAAGTCAGAAGCGATGTGCGCGAGCATTGAGATATTTTTGGCTTCGTCCCATACACGGCCCATGCTGAATACGAACGGCTCTTTTTTACCGAACTGGAAACCATGCTGTCCGCGGCCGTTGTACACCACCGAACTATGCTGGAATGGCCCGTACAGCTGCTCTGCCTGATGTAGCATGGCCTGTGTAGGAGCCACCACAATGTTCGCAGCCTGCAGCCCTTTGGTCACCATTTCTTTATACTTGTTCCACTCTTTCGGAGCAACTTCATCCTTCACGGCTTTCCACCACGACAGCACGCATGAGTGCACCACCACCAGCTTAGGAACACCAAAATCTAGTGCACCGTGTACCATGCCGTTTAGGTGTACTAAGTCTGGTTGCACCTCATCTTTCAGTTTCAGCAGCCACTTACCGGCTTCCGCTACATCCTCCCAAGCGTTCTCCATCCACTCCAGCTTATACTTGCTTTCGTAAATGGTCAGGTTATCAATGTCGTCGGCTTGCCTGCGCTGCTCCTCGCTCAGAGGGGCACCCATGGTGGCCAAAGCTACTTCTGTTTTGAAGGGCGCTAAGGCTCTTACCAGCTCCAGCGTGTAATTCCAAACACCACCTACGGTGTCTGCTGTCATTAAAATCTTTGAAGGATGATGTGCTTCCATGTTCTTATCTCCCGTAAATCTTGTCTAAAACTTCTGCTACTTTTACAAACTCCTCTGCTTCATCGTTAAACCCCTCTCCCTTGGCTACACGCTCTGCCCAGGCAACTCCAGCACGTCCCATCCAGTCATCCGGCGGAGTGCACAGCTGCTCTGTTTTAGTGCCGTAATAGCGCTCTGCCACAAAGTCGTAGAAGGATCCGTTCACGTTTTTGAAGGCAACACCGCCGTTGGTGCCGTAGAAGGTGGCGCTGATAATGGCTTCCTGCCCCGCTGGCAGGTTCCATGAGCAGCTTAACTGCATGTGCGTATTGCCAGCCAGCTCAATGTTAGCCGAAGCGTAATCTTCTACTTTGCCTTCAGCCATGTTAATCGGCTTTCCTTTGGCAAACAGATGGCTTTGCACCTGTTTTACTTTCGGGAAATCCATGGCCCACATGGCTAGGTCTACCAGGTGCACACCCAAGTCAATCACACAACCGCCGCCAGATAGTTTCGGCTCGTAGAACCAAGCTTTATCAGGCCCATAGGCATTATGAAAAACCAGCTCAATGGCATAAATCTGACCTAGTTCTCCGCTCTGCACCACCTTGTATACCTGCTGCATTGCTTCGGTAAATCGGTATGATAAGTCTACCCCCAACAGCTTATTCTCGCTGCGGGCTGCTTCTACCACACGTCGGGTTTCTTCTACGTTGCGGCCAAGAGGCTTCTGGCAGAAAACTGATTTGCCTGCTCTTAGCGCCAGCTCACTCTGCTCGGCATGGAAGGCACTTGGTGTGGCAATCACGATGCCGTCTACCTCCGGTTTGCGCAGCATACTTTCCAGCGAGCCAACCTGCTTGGCTTCCGGTGCGCTCTTCAGCGCCTCTTCCGCATTCTGCTCTGTCGTATCAGCAATATACAGCACCTCCCCGGCATTGTGCTTGGCAATCACCTCCATGCGGTTACGGCCAATCCAGCCAACGCCCAGGAAACCTAGCTTAGGCTTTGAATTAGAAGAAGAAGCTGCTTTTGTCTGCTCTTGATCGAGTAAGGTTTCTTGCATAGCTAGTAGGTTATAAGGGCTTTTACAAAACCGTCCGGGCGGTTTGTCAGGTTATCGAATGCTTTATCTATGTTATCTAAAGTATAGGTATGCGTGTAGAGTTTATCAGGGTTGATGATGCCTTGTTCTACGGCCGAAACGGCTGCTTTTATACCGTCAATATATAGTTGCGGGTCGCGCTCATGAGCGTTAATCACATCAAGCCCGCGCCAGTTCCAGAGTTGCACATTCACCTGCCGCATGCCATCTTGGTGGAAACCTGCGATAATCAGCCTGCCTCTTTCTGCGGACAACTCACCAGCCAGGTTCAGCGGCCATTCTTTTCCGGTGCACTCTATTACGCGCTCGCAGAAGTTTCCGTTGGTGAGTTCTTTAACTTTTTCAATGATTTTATAGTGGTCATCCATGGCGATGATTTCATCGGCACCGCTCTCTTTTGCTACCTCTAACGAGAACTCGCGCTGCGAAATAGCAATGACACGTGCACCCGCATTTTTGGCTAGCTGCACCAGCAGCGCGCCTAAAAACCCAATACCAAGTATGGCTACGGTCTGTCCTGCCTGTATCTCGGAGCGCTTGAAGATATTCATGGCGCAACCAAGCGGCTCACCCGGGAAAGGCTTGTCGGCCAAGGCCTCCGGCAGTTTTACCACCTTGTCGGCATCAGCCAAATCGTACGCTGCATAGGCATTGTAAGATAAAGCTGCTACACGGTCTCCCGGAGCTACGTTGGTAACCCCTTCTCCTACAGCATCTACCACGCCCCAGCCTTCGTGGCCCGGGTTGCCAGCGGCTACCGGATAGCTGAACCAGTCGCGGCCTTCCCACACCGGAATGTTGGAGGCGCAAAGGCCGCAGCCCTGCAACTTAAGGCGCACTTGGCCGGCTTGTGGCGCTGGCAAAGCGGTTTGCTGTACTTCTACTTTTTTTGGTGCCGTAATGACGGCGGCTTTCATAGTGGCAGGAAGGGTGTCCGCTACCACGTTTGTATCTTTTGTCAGCGTATCTTGCATAAATTAAGCTACTGCTACTTTTTTAACGGGTTCTTGTTCTGGTTCTAGTACAGTCTGAAGAATGGCAGGCACTTCATAGCCACGGTTCTCGCACAACCATTGGTACAGTTTGGCTACACCTTCCTGCACGTTGTGCTTCGGATACCAGCCCGTCGCTTTCTGGAATTTGCGTGTGTCAGACACATAGTAGTGCTGATCGCCTGGGCGCCAAGGACCAAACTTGAGCGGAATTTCCTCGCCTCGGTAATGGCCAATCGTCTTGAGCAGCTCCAGCAGGCTTACCGTGTTATCAGGCCCGCCGCCGATGTTGAAGGCTTGCCCCGTGATCGTATCCATATGCTCCTGGGCAAGTATAAAGGCATCCACCAGATCCTCCACAAAGAGAATATCACGCACCTGCTTGCCATCGCCGTAGATGTTTATTTTCTCGTCCTGAATGGCTTTGATGGCGAAGTGTGCCACCCAGCCCTGGTCCTCGTTTCCGTACTGATGCGGCCCGTAGATGCAGCTCATGCGGAATACCGTCATGGGCAGGTTATAGGTACGGGCATAGTCGATCACGTACTGGTCTGCAGCGCCTTTCGAGCAGCCATAAGGGCTGTGGAAGTCGAGGTGGCGCTTTTCAGATATTCCGTTTTTATTGATGACTGCATTCTCCGGATAATAGCGCGAGCCGTTAGAGATAAACTCCAGGTCTTCCAAGCCTCCGTATACTTTGTTGGTAGACGTAAACACCATCGGCGGAGGATTTTTCTGCTCCCGTATCGCCTCCAGCACATTGATGATGCCACGGGCGTTTATCTCAAAGTCGTTGATCGGCAGGTCAAGCGAAGTAGTAACGGCTACCTGTGCGGCAAAATGAAAGACCTGCTCGGCCCGCTTCATTACCTTGCGCACCGACTGTAGGTCACGGATATCGCCCACGTATACTTCCAGCTTATCGCCGTAGGTTTCGTGCAGCCAGTGCAGGTTCTGCTCCACACCGTCGCGGCCCAGGCTATCGAACACCATCACCCGTTTGCCCTGCTCCAGCAGGCGCTTGGCCAGGTTGGTGCCTACAAATCCGGCTCCTCCGGTTATCAGCGCGTAAGGTTCCTCACTGTCCTCCACAGTGCGTTTGATGTAGTTGAGTTGGCTTAGCTTTTCAAGGCCATGCTTTGCCCACAGCCTGGACAGCAGCTTGGTTGTGCCATCCGCTCTTTTTAGGCCAAAGTAGTATTCTCTGTCGTCGAGGTGAAAGCCAGCCACTGTTGGCAGACTTGCGTCCAGGTCCTTCACTGCGTACCAGTACACACGCGTGGCATCAGCCTGCAGGGCAAGCTTAAACTCCTCCAACTGCTTGTACTCGTCGTGCTGCCAGGTAGAGAAGCCTGCTTCGGTAATCCATAGTTCAGCCTGGCAATTGTTACGCTCCATCACCTCGCGTACTGAACGGATGGTATCTTCCCAACCGTCCCACATCTGGTCGAACACGTGCGGGAAGCCATGAATACCTACGGCATCAATGTACTGCATCACGCCACGATCATACATGGTCTGTAGCCAGTTCGGGTCTACAGGGCTCATGCCGCCCAGCAAAGTTTTCTTGCCCAGTTTCTGGCACCAGTGGGCTGCCCCGCCTATCATTTCAGCAAACTTATTCCAGCCATAATCATGGGTGAAATCATACTCTACGGTATTGTTTGGCTCGTTCCAGAGTTCTACCCACTCAAAGTGCTGCCCGTGGGCGGCGATAAAAATATCCAGGAAATCAGCGTAGGCCTTTTTGTCTTTCGGTGGGGATGAGGTGCGTGGCCGCTCGGCTATACTTGGTGGCGTATACAAGAAGCACGGAAGTATGTTTACCTCCTTTGCCAGTGTTGGAATTAGCCAGTCGTACCAGTCTTTGCCTTCGGGTGTGTAGTAGTCTGCCCAGGAGACACCCGTGCGGAGTTCCGTAACGCCCAGTTCCTTTAAGTCAGCCAGTGTTTCTTTCACATGCTCATACTCGCCAGGCCGAAACCACTCTACCAACCCCACCACAGGGAGCCCTGTACTTTTATCTATAGCTTTGTCTTCAATCTTCATGTTTTTCAAATCCTTTTGGTTGATGTAAACGAACGGGTGCTTATACCGTTAATCCACGTGCGGCAAGTTCGGCGCTAGCTTCGTTTACGCGGTCGTACGCGATCTGGCCCTCTAGCCAAGTAGCAAGCTCTTCCAAACCAGCGTTGAACTCTACCTGAGGATAGAAACCCAGCACTTCTTTGGCCAGTGAAATATCTGCATAGCAATGGCGGATATCACCCACTCTATACTTGCCTGTTATTTCCGGCGTCAACTCTGTTTTGCCCATTACGGTAGCCAGTCGCTCCCCGATCTCACGTATGGTGTAGTTGTTGCCGCTACCCACGTTAAATACTTTGCCTGTTGCCTCTTCTTTCTCCATTGCCAATCTACAAGCCAACGCTACATCGCGTACGTGCACAAAATCGCGCTGTTGATACCCGTCTTCGAAAATCATGAGCGCATTGTTGTTCAGCAGGCGTGATGCGAAAATAGCCAGCACACCGGTATAGGGGTTAGATAGTGACTGGCGCGTGCCGTATACGTTAAAGAAGCGCATCGCTACTGTCGGGATGTTATAAGCACGCCCTACCATCAGGCAAAGGCGCTCCTGGTCATACTTGCTAAGTGCGTAAACCGATGATAAAGAAGGGGTTTTAGATTCCGACGTGGGAACAGGCTCTAACTTCTCGCCTTGCTCGTTGTAAAGCTCCCAATCGGCGGCTTTGAGCTGATCCAGCGGGCGCTCCTGTGCAATAGATAGTTCACCATTAGGCGCCTTGTAAAGGCCTTCGCCATAAATGCTCATGCTGCTGGCCACTACCAGCTTTTTCACCGGGTTTTTAATCAATGCCTCCAGCAGTACCGTGGTGCCAATGTTATTTACATCAGTATACTCACGCAGCTCATACATACTCTGGCCCACGCCAACCATGGCCGCAAAGTGAAACACGTAATCAACACCCTCCAGCGCACGCGCCACATCTTCTGCATTTCGCACATCGCCAACTATCAGCTCCACATCTTCGTGCAGGTACTCAGGGCGTGTGCAGTCTTTGCCGTGCACCTGCTCGCTCAGGTTATCCAAGGCTCTCACTTCATACCCTTGCTGCAACAGCTCATCGGCCAGGTGAGATCCGATAAAGCCAGCACCTCCTGTTATTAAAACTTTGCTCTTCATAGTTGTCTTTTTGTATTGTTGCTATGTTGATTGAAAAAAATATTAAAGTGCTTCCGGGTGTTGAAGCTAGAATTCCTGGGCTGTTGGCCGAAGGGTAATGTTGTTTAAGGATACGCCTGGTGGCTGCCTGAGCGCAAAAAGTACGGCATCTGCTACCTGTTCGGCTGTTAATGCCCCGTATCCTATACTTTCGGCTGTCTGGGAGCCGGAGAGTGTATTTTCAAAAAAGGCTGTATCCGTAACACCGGGAGCGACTACTGTTACACGTATGGAGGGCAGTACTTCTTTGCGAAGTGTTTCTGCCACAACCTCCAATGCTGTTTTAGTAGCCGCATACACACCTCCGTACGCATAAGATTGCCCTGCAGAAACAGAAGAAATAATGATGACATCACCCTCCCCTGCCTCCAACATAGCTGGAACAAAAGCACGGATCATGCGCAGCGTGCCCATGAGGTTGGTGTTAATCACATGCTGCCACTTTTCAGGGTCGCCTTCCGTTAGTTTTTCATGTACGCCTCGTCCGGCACTGCAAATAAGTATAGAGGGTGTACCTAGTTGCTGCTGTACCTGGGCATAAAGGGCATCAATAGCCTTGGCATTGCTTACATCACAAGTATAAGATTGCGTATTATCCGGGAGTTGAGCAGGCGGGTTAAGATCGGCAAGGGCAATGGTGACCTGGGCTGCAGAAAGCTTCTCCATAATGGCTCTGCCTATGCCTGAGCCACCCCCACTGATTACTGCCTTTTTACCTTTCAAATGCTGCACGATCTTCTCTGAATCTATTCCTCCTTGTATACTTGTATAGAAAATAACCTATAAATAAATTGTTAGATAGAACGTAGGAGAGGCAGCAAGGGTTGTAGATGCTGCTAAATGCCTATATAAAAAGCTGCTAATCCATGTTTTACCATTGTTTTAATTTTTTCTGCACAAGCATCTTCAACAGCAGGTATTAAAGTTATCTCTAATTTTACAGAAAACCTGTAAAGGACCTGCATACAGTTTTACTTATTCCTAAAGCCATGGATTACAGAAAGAACCTGGTACTGCAGAACGAATATGTCCTGCTGCGCCGCTATCAGTTAAATGACCTAAACCAAATAGCCTCCGTTGCCTTTGATGAAGATGTCTGGCGCTTTATGCCTACACGCATCAGCAACCAGCAAGAACTGCAGGCCTGGGCTTCTACAGTAGCACAAGGCTTTAGCTCTGGTACCCGCTATACCTTTGTTATCATAGATAAGGCTTCAGGTAAAATAACCGGCAGTACCAGCTACGGTAATATCTCGCTACCGGATAAGCGCCTGGAAATTGGCTGGACCTGGTTAAGCCGCACCCATCGTGGCACTGGGCTCAACCGCCACTGCAAATACCTGTTGCTGCGCTATGCATTTGAAGAATTGGAGATGGAGCGTGTAGAGTTGAAGACAGATGTGCTAAACCAGCGTTCCCGTAGGGCAATGTTGAAGATAGGGGCTACCGAGGAAGGTATACTGCGTAGCCATACCCAGATGCATGATGGCCGCCGCCGCGACACCATCTATTATAGCATCCTGAAGGCCGAATGGCCAAGTATAAAAGAGCGTGTGTTTTCTGATCTGGCAAACTCTCCTATATAAAATTAGGCAACAAGTATAACTACTTGCGTATACCTTTCGCAAAGCAGCAACTGGTTACCTTGAAAGAGAGCAAAAGCAATACAGCTAAGCAAATTATACTTGTCCGGCACGCGCCCCCCCTCGTGTCGCGCAAAGGTTTCTTTAATGCCAAAGCAGCTGCCCAATACATCTCAGACTATGACGCTGCCGATGTGGCAGAGTTTATACTTGAACACGAAGCCATCCCTTACCAGCAGATCAAGAAAGTATACTGCAGCACTCTAAACAGGGCACAACTCACTGCCCGCACCATTTTTGGCCCTGACATAGAACTCGTAACAAACCCACTGTTCCGCGAGTTTGAGCGGCGCATCTTCTCCTTACCTCTCCTACGCTTGCCCATTAAGCTATGGCTGCTTAGCGCACGGCTACTTTGGTTCCTGGGGCTTAACAGCCGAGATATTGAAACCTTCAGGCAAGCCCGCACCCGTGCGCGTGAAGCAGCAGAACTGTTGGCTAAAGATGCTACGGAGAACCGCACAACTGTGCTGGTGGCACATGGGCTGTTAAACAACTTTATTCAACGGGAGCTCCTGAAAATGGGCTGGAAACGGGAGGTAAAAGGAGGAAATGACTTTTTAGCTGTCCATCTACTCACGCTACACCCCTAAGCAGATGCTCTTGAATGCAGTTTATAAAGATGATACAAATAAGTTTCTACGTCTTTACACCACCTACTCTTTAAGCAGCTCCTTATAGCAAGTTCACACCCTTCCTGCCCCACATTTCTTACAATTGAACTATAGACCTGCTGCGCTATCTGCAGGATTAACAGCTTCAAACCTAATTTTATTAAATCACCACTGTACTTGTGCTACTTTGGCTAAAAGATGAGCCGCCTAAACTGCCTTTTTC
Source organism: Pontibacter rugosus (assembly GCF_042678745.1). NCBI lineage: Bacteria > Pseudomonadati > Bacteroidota > Cytophagia > Cytophagales > Hymenobacteraceae > Pontibacter > Pontibacter rugosus. The sequence goes on from NZ_JBHTLD010000106.1 coordinate 16,810, forward strand.
TGATGCGGAAGCAGTTTTTTTCATAGAT
>NZ_JBHTLD010000107.1:0-16596 GCF_042678745.1 Pontibacter rugosus
AACATAAACCTCTCGCTATCAGTTTAAGAAAGTAGAGCTGATACAAATACAGATCAGCTTTCATACAAATTTTTAAATATAGACTATGGAACTGCTGATGATAGATATAACAAATGTTCTTTTCCTATCGGTGATAGGCTTATATGCTATACTGTTAGGAATGATTCTGACTTATGTATACTACGATGCCGAGATGAGGGGCATGAATGGTTTTGTGGTAACAACGCTGGCATTTTTTGCGGGCACTGTGCTAGGTACCCTGATCTGGATTGCGCTACGCCCTAAGCTTAAGCCGCAGCCAATACCGGTCAGAAGTTAGAAACGAATACCACTCCGTTAAAAGCCAGCACCTAAAAAATGAGTATATTGTAACTTGTTTTGTAGGTGCTGGCTTTTTTGCGCCCTATTCCAGCACAGATACTGATTTTATTTATGGCTGCACAAACTGAAATATTACAAGAATCTATATTTATACCTCTTAACGACACAGACACACTCCACCTGAAGCGCTTTAGCCAGCAGCATCAGGGTACACCGGTGTTTCTGGTGCACGGCTCTATCGAAAACGGACGTATATTTTACTCTACTTCAGGCAAGGGCTTTGCGCCATACTTAGCACAGCAAGGCTTCGATGTATTTGTTGCTGACCTCCGTGGCCGTGGCCAAAGTACACCTGCCATATCCGGCAAATCTGATTTTGGCTTAACCCATACACTGAAAGAGGATTTCCCGGCGTTTATCAATAAGATAAAAGAACTTAAAGGCGATGTGGCCCAGCTGTGGGGGGCGCACTCCTGGGGAGGCGTGCTGATGCTGGCATACCTGGCCAGGCCAGAAGTGCCCGTTGAGGTTAACGGAATGGCCTTTTTCGGCACCAAGCGCCGCATCAGTGTGCAAAGTTTTAAAAAATTCTTCATGATTGATGTCATGTGGAATTGGGTAGCCAAAGCCACCGTTGCCGCCAGAGGTGCATTGTATGCCAAACAGCTTAAAATGGGCTCTGACAGTGAAACCAAGCTTACGCACAGCCAGACCCACGAATGGGTAGAGCAACGCCGCTGGCTCGACTGGAACGATAATTTTGACTACGCTGCCGCACTAAAGCGCATGCAGTTGCCGCCCACACTGTACCTTACCGGCTCAAAAGACGATGTGCTGGGCCACCCGAAGGATGTGCAGAAACTAATGAAGGAAACGGGGTCTGGCAGCAGCGAGTTTAGGTTACTTAGTAAGGCAAGTGGCTACAAGCACGATTATGGCCACATAGATGCCCTTACACACCCTGATGCAGTGCAGGACCATTTTCCGGAAGTAGCTGCCTGGTTTAAAAAATGCGAGACACTGCAGCTGTTTCGTCCGCAAAAGGGCCAGGTAAAGAGACGAAACAACTTAATTTAACTTAACTTTACGGTACATATATACAGTTTTCACCGATGAAGACAACCCTCAAAACTTTGTTCCTGCTTTTGTTTGCCTCTGGCTTTCTGGTAGCCTGTGAGCAATGCACTAATGTTACTTATAATGAACCCACCGTGGCCGAATCGGAGTGGCTGGTGTATGGAGGGCCGAAACAAGTGATAGCAGACACCAAAGTGAACTTGAAAGATACCATCCTGTTCAAAAACGAACGCAATGATACAATCAGATACTTTAGAACGGGCACTTATGCACAGGAAACGCCAAGTGAAGGATATAATGTAGATGATAAATGCATAGAACAGCTAGATACCCAGGTAACCAATGTTATTGAAGACCAGGCTAGAGAAAACCCTTTGCTTGCAACTTCTATACTTCGGAAGTCTGATGCCCTGATTGTAACTATAGGGGTAGATAGAACAGGTAATTGGGAAATAGATACAAACGGGCAAACGCAATCAGGTGTAAAGGTGCTACAGAGAGTTTACAATGATGTATATGAGCTAACCGGCACCGGCACTAAGGATACGGATGTCAAAAAAATCTACTTCAACAAAGCGTATGGCTTTCTGGAGGTAGAATTTAATAACGGTAAAAAGTTATCTCTGCTGGATATAAAATAGTCTAAGCCTTAAAACAGAAGCGGCTGCCACTAGTGGCAGCCGCTTCTGTTTTAGGGAAAGGCGTTTTATGCTCTCTGAGCCTTAAGCTCACTGTTGATATCATGCAGCACCTCTAAAGCTGTGCTTACGTGCTCCAGCGGTTTAGACAAAGAGTTATGCACATAGCGCACAATACCGCTCTGGTCAATAATATAGGTAACACGCCCTGGCAACAAGCCTAATTTACGCGGCACGCCAAACAATTTGCGCACATTGCCGTCGTTATCGCTCAGAAGCGTAAACGGCAAATGGTGGTTACGCTCAAAACGCTGGTGCGATTCTATACTATCTGAGCTAATGCCTACCACTTCCGCGCCTTCATCCTGAAAGGATTCATATTGGTCACGGAACTCGCACGCCTGCTTGGTACAGCCAGAAGTACTGTCTTTCGGGTAAAAATATAGCACAACGTTCTTCCCCCTCAAAATATCATACAGGCGAAATAAGCCTCCATCCTGGCGCTTCAGCTCAAACTCCGGGGCCTTATCTCCTACCTTTATGGCTTCGTCTTTCATAATGTTGTGTTTGTTAACTTAAGTATAACACGCCAGCCTTGAAAAAAGTTGGGCTGCAAAGGTAATGACACTCAGGCCAAAACACCAAACAAAGTATACATTTATGGTAAGTGCCACCTATTTTAAACATCTTTGCACCTCGTATTGCTCCTATGGCCCGAATATCCGTTATCATACCCGCTTACAACGAAGAAAACTCTATTGCCCTTGTCTTACAGGATATACCTGCCGGCACAGTGGATGAGGTAATTGTAGTAAACAATAACTCTACAGACAGAACAGCCGCCGTAGCCACAGCTGCTGGTGCTACGGTGTTGCAAGAGCCAGAACCCGGCTACGGAAACGCCTGCCTGAAAGGAATTGCCTATGTTGCCGCCAAGCCAAAAGAAGCACAGCCTGATATTGTTGTATTCCTGGATGGCGACTACTCTGACTACCCCGAGGAGTTACTCCAGCTGGTAGCTCCCATACTAAAGGGCGATGCCGAAATGGTGATCGGCTCCAGAGCTATTGGCAAAAGAGCAAAGGGCGCCATGATGCCACAGCAGATTTTCGGCAATTGGCTGGCTACTAATTTACTGCGCATTTTCTACGGAGCACATTATACGGACCTTGGCCCCTTTCGCGCTATAAAATTCAGCACCCTGATAGCGCTGGGCATGAAAGATAAAACTTACGGCTGGACAGTGGAAATGCAGGCAAAGGCCGCTAAGCAGAAAGTAAAGTATACCGAAGTGCCAGTTACCTACCGTAAACGTATCGGCACCTCTAAAATATCCGGCACCATGAAAGGCACTCTTATGGCTGGTTACAAAATTATACTTACTATATTTAGATATCTGTAACTATATACCTGCTGCCCTTAAAGCACCCTGAAGCACTTGCTTATTCAAAGATTGCGTTTAGTTGTTTGAGCAGGTAAACCCCAACATCTTAACTCCAGTATGTAGTTTTTACGTTATCAGCAAAAACGCTCCTATAAGAAACATGATAGCCAACAAAAGTAGCACCTTGCTTTATGTGGCACTTGGCCTATCGGCTATAGTATACGGTATACTGGCTTACGCCAGCCCGCGCACAGATTTCACACAGCTGCTCGCGCTTTATGCAACTGCATTTGCAGCGTATCTGTATGTGTCTCAGCAGCGCTTTAATATATGGCAGGGCATAGCAGTTGCCATGCTGTTCCGGCTACTTTTCCTTTTTGCTACACCTTTCCTCTCCGACGATTACTTCCGGTTTGTGTGGGACGGTTACTTGCTAAAGGCTGGACTAAACCCATACCTGCACCTACCCGATTACTACATCAACTCGGCTGCTCCGGCTATACAAGGTATAAGCCAAAGCTTATATCAGCAGCTAAACTCTCCGGGTTATTACAGCGTGTATCCTCCGGTGGCGCAGGCAGTATTCTGGCTCTCGGTGCAGTTGTCTCCCAATTCTATTGTGGGTAGTATTGTAGTGATACGGCTTGTGCTCTTGCTCGCTGAGTTTGGAAGTATACTGCTGCTGCTGCGCTTGCTGCGTAAAATGGCCTTACCCGAGAAGCATGTACTGCTGTATGCCCTCAACCCACTGGTTATACTAGAACTAACAGGCAACCTGCACTTCGAGGCGTTGCTGATTTTCTTTCTGCTGCTGGCACTGTTTCAGCTGTTCCATCAGCGCTACCTGCTTTCGGGAGTCGCTTTTGGTTTAGCAATAGGTACTAAGTTGCTGCCGCTTATGTTTCTGCCATTTCTGTGGCGAAAGCTTGGCTTGCGCCAGTTTATACTTTATGCAACAGTAGCGTTAGGTACAGCAGTGGCTTTATACTTGCCGCTGATCAGCATGGAGATCATCCAGAACATTTTTCAAAGTATAAATCTATACTTCCGTAAGTTTGAATTTAACGCCAGTGTGTACTACGTGCTGCGTTGGCTAGGCTTCAGGCTGGTTGGTTATAATGCCATTGCTGTACTTGGGCCACTGCTTTCTATAGTCACGGTTACCGCTATCTGCCTGTTGGCTGCCACTAAAAAAATCCAATCTATCAGGAGGTTGGCTGGCTTTATGGCTACTGCCCTAACTATTTACTTCCTGTTGGCCACCACTGTACACCCTTGGTACCTCACAACCTTGCTGGCCCTTACGGTTATGAGTAACTTCCGCTTTACCATTGCCTGGACCGGACTTGCCATACTTACCTACGCCGCCTACCGCACCAGCACCTATCAGGAGTCGCTTTGGCTTGTGGCGCTGGAATACAGCATTGTTTTCATCTGGTTGATAATTGAACTTTACGTTTACCGCCAGCGCCAGCGGGCAGTAAATGTAAAGCTCAAATACACCTGATTACATAATTTAACACTTGAAATACTCTAGAATAAGTAGTGTGCTTAAAATTGTAACGGAGCCAACGAGCCTCTTATCTTTGTAAGCTATACTTCCTCTGAAAAGGAATTGTACACAGCATCATTTTATCATCACTCTCACCATGTCCCATCACCACTTTATCATACATAAGCCCTATGGTTACATTAGCCAATTTGTGTGTGACAAGAAGAAGAAAAAACTTTTAGGCGAATTGCATGATTTTCCGGAGGGAACCATGGCTATTGGGCGTTTGGATGAAGACAGCGAAGGCTTACTCTTTCTGACCACAGATGGCAAAATGAGTGAACGTGTGCGTAGCAAAGGGATAGAAAAGGAATATTATGCGCAGGTGGATGGAATGGTTTCGGAGGAGGCTATTGAAAAGATGCAACAGGGTGTTGAGATTGGAATTAACGGAGAGAAATACCTCACCCTCCCCTGCAAAGTAGCTAAGCTAGACCCGGCTCCTGATGTTCCGGAGCGAAGCCGCAGGATACGAAGCGACCGCCATGGCCCTACCAGCTGGGTATCCATCACCATTACTGAGGGCAAGAACAGACAGGTCAGGAAAATGACAGCAGCAGCCGGTTTCCCGACATTACGCCTGATTAGGGTGCGCATCGGCCATACACAGCTAGGTGATATGCCTGTAGGCGAAGTAAGAGAAGTTGATAGCTTCGAACTAAACTAGTTAACCCTCCTGCCCTATATCTTTTAGTGGTTGCGCCAGAAAGTCGTTAAGTGGCTTGAGTGTCTGGAATGCGTGCAATACAACTTGCATGAAATCTGGCCGAAGCACCATTTCATCAGTTAAAGGCATGATGCCGTTCCAGCTTTTGAAACGGAGGTAGTGGATAGCGGGATTCTCTTTATCGTAACCCTTAGGAGTGGTTTTCAGCTGCTCTCCCTGTATCTCACCGAAAAGCTGCTTAAACTCTTTTTCCTCTACTATACTTTTAAACTCCCCCAGGTTATAGTCAATCTCCTGCCGTACAGCCTTTAGTTGGTCAGCAGGTGGATACCATAGCCCTCCGGCAACAAACGACTTGTTATTGCCCGCCAAATGAAGGTAGTATCCCGGAAGTATAGATTTACGGCCTCCCTCTGCTATATAAGCCCCAAAGTGGTCTTTATAAGGTCGTTTATCATTCGAGAAGCGCACATCACGGTAAATCCTGAAAACCAAATCCTTCCCTTGCTGGCCAAAAGCAGCAGGCTCAAAAAGCTGCATCTGCTGCAAAAGCTCATCTAAAAAAAGGATGTAGTTTTTACGGGCCTCATCGTAGCGCTGCTTGTTTTCGGCAAACCACTCCCGTGTATTATGCGCTACAAGATCGGATAGAAATACAAGGGTATCGGGATGAATGGTATGCATTGGCAATTTGGTTATCAGCTAGGTTATCAAACCTGTTTTTATACTTATTATTTCAGCAGTTCATCGTCCAGGTCTTCGGCATAATCTACGTCAGACAAACGAGGAAGCAAAGAATAGGTTAGTTGCAGCTGCTTCAGATCTTGAATTGTATCTGGAAAGACATGCGCAGTACTCCACCGCTTGTTCTGAAACAGTTGCGGGTGCAGGCGCTTCGTACCTAACAGGTAATATCCTCCATCCAGCGCCGGGCCTAGCACCACCTCCTGCTGCTCCAATTGCTTGTAAGCCTCCTCTATCACCTCCTGACTCAGCTGCCAGCAGTCGCTCCCAATAATGACGATGGAAGTATAGCCTTCTTCAAATCCGGCGGCAAAGGCAGCCTGCATTTTATCACCTAAATCACCTGCAGGCTGCACTCGCTTCTCATATACATGGTCTGGCCACTGATCGTTTAAAGTGACATTATCTGTATAGTATACAAGTTTATGAACGGGGAGCTGCTCAGTGATGGAGCGGGTATGGTTCAGCAGCTTGATGTAAATTTCCAGTGCTTTTTCCTGCCCTAAGGTAGCTGCCAGGCGTGTTTTAACTTTGCCTAGTTCTGGGTTACGGACAAAAAGCAACAGAAGCTTTTTACTGGTCATACACCTTCTCTCCTTTCAGGAGCCAAACGCCCCACGTTTTAGAGTAGGCATGTACCTTACCTGTTTTGCCTTCTGTATTGTACACCGGATTGCCACGGTTTACCCATTCAAAAATACCGCCATACAGGTTTTGCACATTTGTATAGCCAGCTTGTTTCAGCTTTTCCCCTATTTTCTCGCTGCGGTAACCCACAGAGCAATACACTACAATCGGCTGATGCTTTGGCACATCCTTTACCTGCTCCACCGTGAAAGTATCGAAATTTGCGAACCTGGCCCCCTGCAAGTGGCTTACCTTATACTCTGCCGGTTGGCGGGTATCCAGTAGCAACGGCTGCTGCTGTCCGGTGGCAAGTATGGCTTTTAACTGAGCTGAAGTGATGACAGGAACAGAATTTTGATAGAGCCCCTTCAGCATCAGCGTATATGCTTTGTCTGTTGTTTGCCCGCAGGCCTGCAAAAGCAGGAGCCATAAAGATGTCATCAAAAAAAGGTGTTTCTTCAAATCCAGAAAAGATTTATACTTATGATTGCACTTCGCCCATCACGTACAACTGCTCTAAGGTTGGATTAACGCTACCTCCTTCGGGCTCCAGGGTAATGGCAAAAGCCTGTGCAGCACCAATCTGCTTCATTTGCTGTAGTACTGTCTGTCCATCTTGCTGTAGCAAGCCTGCATCAATCGGCTTTCCGTTAAACAGTGCCCACAGCTGATACTGGCTGCCAGCCGGCGGCTCAGGCAGCTGCACGGGATCAATAAAGACGCTTTGCTCACTTGCGTTCCAATACACAACAGCATTAGCATCCGGATGCGCCTCTACACCCGCTAGCTTTACGGGTTTATAGTTTTCGTCTCGGAGCAAGCGGAGAAGCTGGTTCTGCTGCGTTACCTGTTGCGATACTGTAGAAAAATTCTGTGCCAGTTGTTGCTCCTGCGCCTCGGCTATGGCTAAACGGTTTTCAGCAGTCTGCCACTTTTGATAAAAGTAAAAGCTAAGAATACCTGAAATCAGGAACAGGGTTATACTGGCCGCAAACATCCACTTGTAAGGAGAATTTTCCTGCTCAGGATACAGCGGACGTGGAGCAGCAGCCATGGCTTCTTTCTCAAGCTGCTGATCTTCTATCTGTTGGATAATACGATCTTTTAAGGCCGCCCTTGGAGCAACTGCATGCGCACGCGCATAGCCTTCCATGGCCAGCAAAGCATCATTTAAAGCTTCCTGTACGTCTGGTGAGGCAGCAGCTATCTGCTCTACCTCCTGCTGTTGCTCAGGGCTTAGGGCTCCTGCAGCATACAGTTCCAGTATCCCGGACGCTATGTAGTCTTCTTGATTAAACACGTCCTTTAAACATTTTTGCTAAGATTTTAATTGCACTTCGAGCCCTAGTCTTTACAGTACCCAACGGTATCTGATACTCATCAGCTATCTCACTTTGTGTTAACCCCTCAAAGTACATCAGATCAATAATCTGTTTTTGATCAGGGTTAAGCTTCTCAGTGATTTCACGAAGTCCAATATGTTCTGGCTTGAAGCTTTCGGTACCCATATCGGCACGAGGCGAGGCAGGTATTTCCCGTGTATTGAGACTTACGCGGTGCTGCTTCGAGCGGATTTTATCGATCGCAAGATTTCTGCAAACATTGATCATCCAGGTAAAAAGCCGCCCTTTTCCAGCATCATAACTATGAAAGGAATTCCAGATTTTCACGAATGCTTCCTGCAATACATCCTCAGCCGTCTCCTCTACCTTTACAATCTGAAGAATAACTCCATAGAGAGTAGCACTGTACATGTCGTACAGCATCGATACAGCTTTTGTATCGCCTGCATGCAACAGGGCTACCAGCTCTTCTTCCGTGATATTATGCGTTTTATCTGACAAGTGTGCCGAGGCTTACAATATAGGCGCTATCAAGTGCCAACACCAAATTTAAATGATTATCTTAACAAACATACCTTTTAACCATTTCTCTGGAAAAATGTTGTTATAATAATATTTTTGCGACAAAAAATTCCGCGCCTATACAGCCAGGGGTTCTTTGCGTATAGGTATAGCAAACAGAAAAATCAAAAAAAATGGCAATAGAGACATTAAATCCGGCTACCGGAGAACTCATAAAAAAGTTTGAAGCACATACGGCAGAAGAAGTCAAACATAAAATAGACCTGGCAGAAGAGGCTTTTCAGAGTTGGCGCAACTCCAGCTTTGAGGAGCGGGCAAAGCATATGGAAAAGCAGGCCGATATACTGGAGAACGAAGCGGAGAAGTACGGCCGGATCATTTCTTTGGAGATGGGTAAGCCATTGAAATCAGCTATTGCCGAAGTAAAAAAGTGCGCTACTGTCTGCCGGTACTATGCCGAAAACGCAGCATCGTTTATGGCTGATGAAGAGATTGCATCCGGTGCCTCGCGCAGCCTGATATCTTATGAGCCTTTGGGTGTGGTGCTGGCTATTATGCCCTGGAATTTTCCTTTCTGGCAGGTGTACCGTTTCCTGGCTCCTGCCCTGATGGCGGGTAATGTCGGGTTGCTGAAGCATGCGTCTAATGTACCGCAGTGTGCACTGGCGATAGAAGAAATAGTACGCCATGCTGGTTTCCCTGATAACGTGTTCCAGTCGCTCCTGATCGGGTCTAAAGAAGTGGATGCCGTGATAGGGCACCCGCATGTGAAGGCTGTAACGCTTACCGGAAGCGAACTTGCCGGCTCGAAGGTGGCTGAAAAAGCCGGTCAGGAAATCAAAAAAACGGTTTTAGAACTAGGTGGCAGCGACGCTTTTATTGTGTTAGACGATGCAGACCTGGAACAGGCGGCGGAGATGGCAGTAAAATCAAGAATGGTAAATACAGGGCAAAGCTGTATCGCCGCCAAGCGTTTTATAGTAGTGGAAAGCATAGCAGATGATTTTCTGCAAAGGTTTAAGCAAAAGATGCAGGCACTCAAAACCGGTAACCCACTCGAAGAAGATATCGATTACGGCCCGATGGCACGCAAAGACCTAGCAGAGGAGCTGGAAAAGCAAGTACAGGACTCCGTAAAACATGGGGCTGAAATTGTATTGGACGGTGGCCGTGAAGGCAACAGCAACGCCTATTTCAAGCCCATGATTTTAAAGAACGTAAAGCCTGGCATGCCAGCCTACGAAGAAGAAATGTTTGGTCCTGTCGCTGCCGTTATGATTGTAAAAGACGAAGAAGAAGCTATTCGGGTAGCAAACGATTCGCGCTACGGATTGGGTGGTGCCGTTTGGACAAAGGATAGAGCAAGAGGACTGCGTGTGGCCAAAAGGGTAGAAACAGGTGCCATGTTTGTAAATGCCATGGTAGCCTCTTCTCCTGAAATGCCTTTTGGTGGCATTAAGAAATCTGGCTACGGCCGCGAATTGTCTTACCTGGGCATCCGGGAGTTTGTAAACCAGAAAAGCATCTGGATTGATTAGCTCCTGAGCAGGGTTAAGCGCTACTGTAGAAAAGCATGCATAGGCTCTGCCTGTGCATGCTTTTCTATTAAAGTCAGCACAGCAGCCTGTTTATACTTCGGCGCTAACAGTACCCCAGAAGCTTATACACAACATATCCTGCTATTTCGTGGATCAGAAGTTCCCAGCCCTCAAAAGCGATCGCACTCGGAATTAAGATTTTCCCAATCTCAAACTCAGGTTCTAAAGCGTTAAAATCAGCCGGATAAGTATCGAAAATAATACCGGCTTGCCCAAAGCAACCTGCTGCCCGGCGCATATGGAAAGCAGAGGTTACCAGCAATACTTTCTGCCATTCAGGATGCTTTTGCAGTACATCGGCAGTATACAATGCATTTTCTCTTGTATTAACAGCATGTGGTTCTGTGATAACATCTGCTTCAGGCACACCAGCCAGAAGCAGTATGTTTTTCAACTGCTCGGCCTCTGGCACCATGTCGTCTTCCAAAAAAGATTTTCCGCCGGTAATCAGGATTTTTTTCACCTTGCCTAAGCGGTATAACTGAAGTGTGTGCAGCAAGCGGTCTGCACCTTTGTTGGTATGCACCCGGTCAGGTATGGCAGGATGATACGTTGTCACTCCCGTTAGCACCACTGCCACATCGTAGTGTGCTACTTCGCTTACTGGCACTGGCCTACACTCCCAGGCATACCAGGCCATGTTGCTGAGAAAGGAATTACTGAGTAATAGCACCAGCAAAACGGCACTGATTAAACTGATGCGCCGCCACTTTACAGACTTCAGAAACAGAGCCAGAAACAACAATAGCAATACCCAAACAGTAGGTATAAGCAAAAAATCAAGCGTTTTAGAGAGTATGAAAAACATGGCTCAGAAGATAAGCCAAAGTAGCTGCTAAACCAGCACGAAGGCCAGCTAAGCGTAAAGATCCTTATGAAGTCATATTTTTATCAGTGGAGCAACTTTGGCAACGCAAGTTAAACAAGTGCTGCTAAAGTATAAGCTTCTCTGATTAAAAGAACTTCCGGATCAGCCACATCACCAAAGAGAAAAGTATGCTTAATAAAAGCATACTTGTGATGGGAGCAAAAAACCGCATGTTCTTTTTTTTCTACCCTGATGTCGCCGGGCAGCTGTCCGAACCAACTGAACTTATCGCCAGCCAGCCATACAACTATGCCTACCACAACAAGTATAACTCCCACAATAACGATTGTTTTACCTACAGGCTGCATGCTCTTACTTTATACTTTACAGAGGCTGATCATCAGAAACTCGCACGAACTCCAAGCGAGAAACTGATAATATCCCAGGCTGTAAGTGTACGATCTTTTATAGCAGAGGTAACAATTAAATCGTAGGTGCTTACCTCTCCATACAGCGTCATTTCTTTGATAGCCTTGCTGTTTTGAATAGGGTAATTCAACTCTGTTCCCAAACCTCCCGTAAGTCGCAGGCTGCTTGTCCACCAGTAGTAGTTTTTCGGGTAGTCACTGTCCCAGGTGGTAGAAAACTGATCTCTGAAATAATAGCTCAGCCCCAGGTTCACTCGTAGCGGTGTTAAAGTAAAATCACTTCCTAGCTCTACCCGCTTCACCGGCTTGTACACTCCTTTTATAGTAAGTAGGTGCAATACTTCTTCTGAATCAAATTTGGGAACAAAGCCATAGAGCAGCTCTGCATTGATTTTATCTTTAGAGAAGCTATAGCTTGGCCCCACTGCAAACATACCTGTGTTGCCTGCAAACTGTAATGTTACTCCGTCCGGAGCATACCATTTTCTTGTATGATTTGTACTATCGTTTGCAGCCTGACCCATACTTACAGCTGGTACGGCCAGCAAACTAAACAACAGTAAAAGTAGTCTTATCTTCATCTTTTATTTCTGAATCTGAACCCGCTCGAAGCTAACCTGATCTCCAATCACGGTAAACAGGATATACTCCAGCTTTAAAGTTGCTGCTGTCTCCATGTATGGCACCTGCTCCCCGTAAGGAAATTGATATCTATAGTTATGGTTATGCCCATGAAGTGAGAAGGTAGCATTATACTGCTTCAGCAATTCACTGTAACGCACACCCTTTTCTTCCCCAAACTCCTTGTTGGTTGGCGGGATGTGCGACACAACAAAAATGTTCTCATAGTTTTGTGATGCTTTGAGTTCACCCTCCAGCCACTCCAGGTCAGGTGCCTTTTTGTTAAACTCCAGGTAGTTCGTGTTCAGCAGAATAAATTTACTGTTGCCAACGGTAAAACTGATGTCATAATCACCATACATGGCTTTGAAAACTTCTTTCCCGTTGTTGATAGCGTCGTGGTTTCCAACAACTGCCACGTAGGGTACTTTCAACGTTTTAAAATCTTCGTGCACCAGCCTGAACTCCTTCGTAAGGCCAAAGTCAGTCAGGTCTCCCCCAATCATTACAAAAGAGATACCTTTTTGCTGATTAATATGCTCTACTAAAATTTCATTTTCATAATAAAACCCCTGTGGGTCAGAGGTAAGTACAAACCGCAGCGTATCAGTGGGCGATATATTCAGCTTCAAAAGCTGTTCTATATTGCGTTTGTTGATATCTTTTTCATCACTCCTCAGTCTTACTTCGTAAGGGCTATACTCAAACTCTTCACAAGACTGTGTAAATACAGCTGTAAAAAGGAGTAGAATCAGCATTACAGCAGCATGCCTATATTGTTTTATTTTATTTAACATTCTGGTCTGTTATATTTCTTCTAGCATCAATTAAACGCTACCTGCCAAAGTTGCAGCTAGCATACTATAATATTCTTTATTTAACTTGTAGATTTTAAATACGATTTGTAGCGCAAAGATACCTTTATCCAAAAGAAAAAGCAGTTGTGATACTCTTATTTTTCTGAAGCTACAACACCTGTCACATTGGTTTGTTTTGAGATACCCTCACGTTTTGAAGTGATAATAATTTCGCAGTTCAGCGCTAAAAAGGTTAAATTTGTAGCGTTAATTAGTTACACTTAACCCCCTTGAGCTTGAAAGTTTGTATTGCTGAAAAACCGAGTGTGGCCCGTGAGATTGCTTTGGTACTGGGTGCCAAAACCAGGAAGGAAGGCTATTTTGAAGGCAATGGCTATCAGGTAACCTGGACCTTTGGGCATTTCTGTACCCTGCGTGAACCGGATGATTATAAACCTGAATGGAAGCGCTGGAGCATGTATGACTTACCTATGCTCCCCGAAAGGTATGGCATTAAGCTTATACAGAATAAGGGAGTGGAGCAGCAGTTCAATATTATTAAAAAGCTGTTGGAACACGCCGAAGAGGTGATAAATTGTGGTGATGCTGGTCAGGAGGGAGAAGTGATACAGCGTTGGGTGCTAACAGAAGCAAATTACCGCAAGCCGTTCAAGCGCCTTTGGATTTCATCGCTTACAGAAGAAGCCATACGGCAGGGCTTTGCTAAGCTACGTGATGGCGCAGAATTCGACTCGCTTTACCAGGCAGGTAAAAGCCGTGCTATTGGCGATTGGCTTTTAGGTTTGAACGCCACACGCCTGTTCACCTTAAAGTATGCCAACGGACGGCAAACACTCTCTGTTGGCCGGGTGCAGACGCCAACGCTGGCAATGCTTGTAAACCGCCATCATGAAATAGCCAACTTTGTCCCCCAACCTTTCTGGGAGTTGAAAACTGTTTACCGCGACACTACTTTTTCGAGCACCAACGGCCGTTTTCAGAAAGAGGAGGACGCGCAGAAGATACTTGATGCCATTCGGGAGGCGGAATTAACGATAACCGATGTGGAGACAAAGAAAGGAACGGAGTCGCCTCCCAAGCTCTTCGACCTGACGTCACTTCAGATTGAGTGCAATAATAAACTGAGCCTTTCTGCCGACGAAACGCTTAAAACGGTTCAGAACCTATACGAGAAAAAGGTGGTGTCTTACCCTCGCGTAGACACCACCTTTTTGCCCGACGATATTTACCCTAAGATACCTGGCATTTTGCAGGGCCTTAGCAACTATAGCCAGGAGGTGGCACCGCTGCTGCAAAGCAAGATCAGGAAGACCAAGAAAGTTTTCAATAATAACAAGGTTACCGATCACCACGCCATTATACCTACAGGTGCTGCGGCAGGTGGCTTGCATGGCCGCGAAGCTGATGTCTTTGATATTATCACACGTCGTTTCCTGGCTGCCTTTTACCCGGATTGTATTGTAAGTAATACTACAGTGATGGCAGCATCGGCTGGGTATGATTTTCGGGTGCGGGGTAAGCAGATTTTAGAGCCTGGATGGCGGGTGATTTATGGAGCCGAAGAGGTAAAATCTGACCCAACCGGCAAAGAAGGAAAAGAAGAGGATGAGGCAACGGGTGTGCTTCCACACTTCGATAAAGGAGAGCACGGGCCGCATGAGCCGCTGCTGGAAAAGAAAATGACCAACCCTCCCAAAGAGTATACCGAAGCTACCTTGCTACGGGCCATGGAAACTGCCGGAAAGCAGGTAGAAGACGAAGAGCTAAAAGATGCGCTGAAAGAAAACGGGATTGGCCGCCCCTCTACACGCGCAGCCATTATCGAAACGCTGTACAAGCGCCAGTACATCCGCAAAGACAAAAAGAAGATTGTACCTACCCAGATGGGTATAGACCTGATTGGCGTTATAAAAAACCAGACGCTGAAATCGGCAGAGATGACGGGGCAATGGGAGCGCAAGCTACGGCAGATTGAAGGCGGTGAATTTAAGGCCGAAGCTTTTCTACAGGAGTTGCAGGAGTTTGTAATGAGCCTGGTACAGGAAGTTAAGTATGATCATGTGGCCTCTGTAACACTGGAGCCACAAACAGAAGAAGCAAAGCCAAAGGAAAACAAGGGCGTAAAAAAAGAAAAAGCTGCTGCTCCGGTTCAAGGGCTTGGCTCCTGCCCTGCCTGTAAAGAAGGACATATTCTAAAAGGTTCTAAAGCCTACGGGTGTATAAGGTACAAAGACGGGTGCCGATTTCTATTACCAATTACGCAGCATGGCAAGGAGCTAACCGAAAAGCAGGTACAGGCATTGCTATCTAAAGGAAAGACCTCAGCTATTAAGGGATTTAAAGATGATAGTGGTGAAACCTTTGATGCCATACTTAAATTTGACGCAAACTACCAGTTAGTACTTGAAAAAGCAGCGAAAGCAACTGAAAAAGATCCTTTTGAGCGTTGCCCTAAGTGTGGGCAGGGCAAGTTGTTAAAGGGCAGAAGCGCCTATGGTTGTAGCAGGTTTAGAGAAGGTTGCCAGTTTGTAGTTCCTTTCGAAATGGGCGGTAAGGCTTTAACTGACAAACAGATTGGCGCATTACTTCTAAAAGGTAAAACACCTAAAATTAAAGGATTTGTCTCTCCAAAGACCGGAGAGTTGTTTGACGCTGCTCTTTTACTGAACGAGCAGTGGCAGGTGGTTTTTCAATTTTAACACTTTTATACTTCTCACTTAGCGGGCAATCATCATGCTGAGGGAGATAAAGCAAGTATAGCACACATAAAAGGGGAAGGCGGTAAAAATACCGCCTTCCCCTTTTTATACTTATTCATATCTACCGATAACCAAAGCTATTTCACATTCACAGCAACTTCTTGTGTTGTTACGTTTGTACGGTTATCAGTAGCCTTTATTATGAGGTTGTAAGTGCCGGGAGCGATACCTGCCATGCTCAGCGTAGTATCAAACTCTACCACGTTGTTCTGCGGAAATGTTGTAAACTTGATAAAAGACTTCTTTTCGCTTGCCTGCGACTGAAGCACAAAATCAATGTCCTTCACTTTATCTTTGTCAATGGCTGTGATATTTACCCGCAGCCCTTGCGCAATTGTTACTGCCTGGTTATTGCTTGGGTTATTAACAGTTAAGCTAGGTTTGGAGCCATCAGGTTGCAGGCTTCCATCCTCGAAAAGATCCTCACACGCCGTCAGCATACTAACAGCAGCTAAAGAGGCCAGCATTGTTTTAATTTTCATCAGTAAATATGGCTAAAATTTGATATTCATTCACAGCAACAAGACAGACTGATTGCACTATTTTAATTAAATACCAGCAGCCGTACATATTGCAGCACATCACAAAATTATAAATCAATATGATATCAACAAATTAATAATTCAAATTTATTTAAAATCCACTGTTATATTATTTCAGTAATAATAGTTCCAAATTCAGTTTAAAAC